>JAPJPH010000150.1 GCA_030825745.1 Anaerococcus sp. | reverse complement strand
CAGAAGGTCATAGGTTTTTCTATACCTAGGCTTACTCTCACCTAGCTCATACCTAGATATGGTTTTTGTAGAAACTTCGCATTTTTTTGCAAGCTCTTCTTGGGTCATATTCTTTTTTTCTCTTAATTCTTTTAATTTATTTGGAAAAGACATCCTACCTCCTCAGACACTTAACGACCGATTAATACAATAAGACATTGACAAAAGACATTTAACGTCTTATAATAATATCAACAGTCATTTACTGTCTAAATTATACATTAAAAGTCTATCATATTCAAGTATATAAGGAGTTATTTATGAAGAAAGTTATATTACATTCTGATATGAATTCTTGCTATGCCTCAATAGAGGCCAAGTTAAATCCCAAGCTTAGGAATATCCCCCTAGCAGTTTGTGGGAACCCTTTAAATAGGAATGGAATCATCTTAGCAAAAAGTGAGATAGCAAAGAAAATGGGAGTAAAAACAGGAGAGCCTATATGGCAGGCCCTTTCTAAGTGTAAGGATCTAACCCTAGTACCACCCCAATATGACCAGTATCTCAAACATTCTAAAATGGCGAAAAAAATCTATTATGAATACACCAACCAAGTAGAATCATTTGGCCTAGATGAGTGTTTTTTAGATGTAACAGGATCTACCCATCTTTTCGGAAGTGGGGAAGAGATTGCCAAAATAATAAAGGAGAGAATTAAAAATGAGCTTGGAATAACTGTAAGCATAGGGGTTAGTTTTTGCAAGATTTTTGCCAAGCTAGGATCAGATATGAAAAAGCCTGATGCCATTACTATAATTAGCGAAGAAAATTTCAAAGAAAAAGTTTGGCCTTTGGATGTGGATGAAATGGTAGGAGTAGGAAAGGCCACCAAAAGAAAATTAAATGGGATAGGGGTATTTACCCTAGGAGATTTAGCAAACTCACCCCTAGAGACTATAAAAAACCTCCTTGGTATAAATGGAGTCTATTTATGGGAGTATGCCAACGGTCTAGATATTAGAAATGTCCATGATATAGATGATAAGGAAGTTATAAAAACTATAGGCAATTCTTCTACCTGCAGGAAGGACCTTTTTACTGATAAGGAGGTTTATAATGTAATGCAAGAACTATCATTTTCAGTATCTAGAAGGCTAAGAGAAGCTGAGCTATGTGCTACTGGAGTAGAGATCTTTATCAGGGATAACCAGTTAAGATCTGTATCCTACCAAGCTCCCCTTCCTATGGCAACAAAATCTTCCATAACCCTAACCAGGTATGGGATGGACTTATTTAAGAAGATGTATAAGTGGGATTATCCAATAAGGGCAGTTGGGATTAGGGCCATAAGGCTGGTAGGAGAGGGATCCTTTAGTCAGATGGATGTATTTTCCAAGTATAAAAAATTAGTGAAGGATGAAAAATGTGACCAAGCCCTTTATGAGATAAGAAAAAAATATGGCAAGGATGCTATAACCTTTCTCTCCTTAACAGAAGACATCAAACTACCCAAGGTTATAAATGAAATAATAACCCTACCCAGTAGACATTTTAACTCATAAGATACCTATGTGAATTAATATAGCAAATTTCTAGGGCTGAGATATAGTAATACTATGAATATAAAAATAGTTGCCGTAGGCAAGATTAAGGAAAAATTTTATAAAGATGCCATAGATGAGTACCTAAAAAGACTAGGCTCTTATACAAATATAGAGATAATAGAAGTAGCAGATGAAAGTGCCAGCGAATCTTTATCAAGTAAGGAAATTGAAAATATCAAGGATATAGAGGCAGATAGGATTATAAAAAAGATAAAAGATAATTCTTTTATAGTAACCCTTGAAATAAAAGCAACTGGCCTTACTAGCGAAGGTTTTGCTGATTTTATAAAAGAAGAGATGCTAGATGGAGCAGGCAGGGACCTGGTATTTGTAATAGGCGGTAGCAATGGAATGGGGCAAAGGATTTTAGATTTAGCAAATAAGAGGATATCCTTTGGCAAAATGACCTATCCCCACCAACTAATGAGAGTCATCCTAACAGAGCAAATATATAGGGCCTTTAGGATTATTAACAACCATCCCTACCACAAATAAGAGAATATTATTTCTAAAATTGGGTAAACTATACTAGTAACTAAGGAGAAAGATATGAGTAAATTATACGAATTTGTAGTAAAAGATAACAAGGGATCTGATGTAAGCCTAGAAAAATATAAGGGCAAGGTCCTACTAATAGTCAATACTGCAACTAAATGTGGCTTTACCAAGCAATATGAGGCTTTAGAAGAACTTTATAAAACCTATAAGGATAGGGGCTTTGAAATATTAGACTTTCCATGTAACCAATTTGGTGGCCAAGCCCCAGGGTCTGATGAACAGATTGATAATTTCTGCTCACTAACCTATAACACAAGCTTTGATAGGTTTTCTAAAATAAAGGTTAATGGAGATGACCAAGACCCCCTATATGAGTATTTGAAAGAAGAAAAACATGGAGTTTTGGGAAATAGGATAAAATGGAACTTTACAAAATTTTTAATAGATAGGGATGGTAATGTAGTAGAAAGATATGCATCAAATACCAAACCAGAAGATTTAAAAGAAGAAATAGAAAAGTTGTTGGGATAAAAATGGATAAATTTGTAAAACTAGCTTATGATTCTATTAAATATTACTTGGAGAATGGGAAATATTTAACTGAATATGACGAAGAATTTAAAGAAAATAAAAATGGAGTTATAATAGAAATAGCCAAGGGAGATGCCTTTGAAAAAAGTGGGTCCATATACCCAACCAGGGCAGATATAGGATTAGATATAATCTATGAGTCAGTAAACCTAGCTATCTTTAACAACGCCATAGCTTTAAGAAAAGATGAGATAGATGATATATACATCCATGTTCTAGAAGTAAGCAAGACCAAGCCACTAGAAAAAATGGAAGATTTTGGAGTTTATGATGGACTTTATCTAAACTATAAAAATAATCCAATAATAGTATTTAGAAATGACTTTGAAAGTGACTATCAAATGTTTGAACAGGCTAAATTTTTAGCCAACATAGATAGTTTTGATATCTATAACCTATATAAG
>JAPJPH010000149.1 GCA_030825745.1 Anaerococcus sp. | reverse complement strand
ATGCTCAGTTAAAGCTGTAAATGATTGATTCTCTTTCAAAAATTATTTTTCTTTAAAAACTTTCCTAACAAAAATCCAAATTCATAGATAAATATATAAGGAATTAGAGGAAAATAATCAGAAGATACGAAATCATCTGAGGGAAAACCAAGGAAAAAGAGGTTTTTTTCATAAAGAGTTCTAAAGATATAAGAATCTCCCCTTGGTATTTTATAGCTAATGATAAAAAGTATTATAAAAATTGGCATCATATAGGTTGGGATCTTTATATACCTATCAATTAGGGATACAAGGATCATACATAGACCTAGCCCATTTAAAACCCCCCAAACAATTAGTTGCTCCTTGGCAAATAAAAATGTCATAAGGCTAATAAGAAATCCTATTATAGAAACCCTTATGCCCCTTATGATGTTTTTTTTATTATCAAGGATGGATGAGGTTATAGCAGAAATAATAAAGAATGATAGACTGATGGATAATTGCCAGATTTTATTTAGCAAGGTTTCATCATACCATGAAATTTCTTTATAAAAGTTTATATTATATAAAAGGTGGAACAATACCATAGAAATAATAGTAAGTCCCCTTAATTTATCTAAGTTGTAAATTCTTTTCATAATAACTCCTAGTTTAGATTATACCACTTTGGGTATACTTAATAGTAGGTAATTAGAAAGATGAAAGAGAAAGGATCAAAAATGAAAAAAATTGCACTTTTGGTTGAATCATTATTTGAAGAAAGTGAGTTAATATATCCATATCATAGACTTAGAGAAGACTATGAGGTAGTTTTAGTAGGAAGTGAAGCTAAGACAGTTTATAAGTCTAAGGCAGGATATGGGGTAGAGTCTGAAATTTCTAGTAAGGATGCTAACCCAAGCGACTTTGATGGAGTTTATATACCAGGTGGTTATTCTCCAGATCAGATGAGAAAACATGAAGAGACCATAAATTTTGTAAAGGCTGTTTATGAAAATAACAAGCCAGTAGCTGCAGTTTGCCACGGTCCATGGGTACTAGCTGACGCAGGTTTATTAAAAGATAAAAAGGCAACATCAACTCCTACCATTAAGCACGATATAATAAATGCAGGTGCAAAATGGGAAGATAGCGAGGTAGTTTGTGATTCTAACCTTATAACAAGTAGATCTCCAAAGGATTTACCTGCCCATGTAAAAGCTTTTGTAGAAGCTATTGAAAAATAAAACTATAATTAAGGGCCGGCTATCGGCTCTTTTATTTTATGTAATTTTAAGGAGATTATATGCTAACTTATAATGAGGCTACAAAGTACATATTAAATAGGCCGCCATCAGGATCAAGCCATGACCTAGAGAAGATTTCTAGGCTCTTAGAGTATTTGGATAAGCCCCAAGATAAAATTAAAGTTATCCATGTAGCTGGAACAAATGGCAAGGGTTCAACAGCAAACTTTTTATCATCGGTTTTTTCAACTAAGCTAAAGTGTGGACTTTTTACATCACCTTACATGGTTAAAATTAATGAAAATATAAAGATAAACGGGATAGATATAAGTGATCAAGACCTGGTAGAAAGCTTAGAAAAACTAATGCCTTATATTAAAAAGCTAGATGATCAAGGATTTTACACCTCATATTTTGAGCTTATGACTGCTATTATGTACATATATTTTTACGAAAAGAAAGTTGACATTGCCATAGTAGAAGTAGGTTTGGGTGGAAGCTTAGATTCAACTAATGTTATAAGATCAAATCTAGCTAGTGTAATAACTACTATTTCTATGGACCATACCAATATTCTAGGAGATAGTATAGAAGAGATAGCTTTAAATAAGGCAGGGATTATTAAAGAAAATAGGCCGACTTTTTTATATCCAAAGTCAGATGAATTATTATCCTTATTTAGAAAACAAGCCTTAGAGAAAAATTCTAAGATATATACTTTTAGGAAGGAAGATGTCCATATAAATTATATAAGTGAGGATTATAATTCTTTTGATTTTTTAGGATATAAGGATGTAAGGACGAAACTTACAGGTTTACATCAAATCTATAATGCTAGTTTGGCCCTTAAAGTGGTTGACTTTTTTAAAGAAGATTTTAATATTTTACCAGATGACATCTACCAGGGATTTAAAATGGCTAAAAATCCAGGTAGGTTGGAGTTAATATCAGATAATCCAAAGATTTTAATTGATGGAGCCCATAACAAGGAAGCCATAGACTCCCTAAGTCTCTACCTAGAAAACTTAAAATATGATAGGTTAATTTTAGGATTTTCAATCTTAAAGGATAAGGAGTATCCATATATAATAAAAAAACTAAGTGAGTATACTGATCAAATAGTGCTTACAAAAATAAAAGATAACCCTAGAGCCTTTAGGTTAGATGAGCTGGCTAGTTATTGCAAAAAATATTTTAAAAATGTTATAGCAATTTCTGATAACAAACAAGCTTTCACATATACTAAAGACCTAGCTGGGGATAGGGATCTTGTATTATGGTGTGGTTCTCTATACCTAGTAGGTGAAATATTGAAATTTAAAAATTTAAAATAGAACTTAGGACTTTAGATTCATAACCTCCTTTAAAAACATAGATTCTTCTAAAGTCCTTCCATTTCTTTTTTTAATACTCATCATGGTTAGGTTCTCTTTGGCCCTAGTCATAGCTACATACATTATTCTTCTTTCTTCTTCGATCCTCTCCCTAATATTAGTCTCATCATCCCTTAGAATAGGAAACTCATTTTTAACTAGGTTAATAACAAATACATTATCATACTCTAATCCCTTGGCCCTATGGATAGTTGATAAGATAATGTTAGCCTTATCATTTTTAAGGTAGGTATTTAGCCTTTCTTTTTTTTGCTTAAATTCTTCTAAGGTATATAACTCCTTTGTAAAATTTATCATAGACTCTATATATAATTCCTTATTAACCAAAACTTCCCTGTATTTTCTACTATAATTTTCTATATAAGCCTTGTAGCCTAGGTACTTGTAGATATAGGATATTTTATTATCCAAGGAAAGTTTTCTAATATGTTTTAGTTGCTTTTCTTTTTTGACTAAATTTTCAACAGTATCATAG
>JAPJPH010000009.1 GCA_030825745.1 Anaerococcus sp. | reverse complement strand
AAATAAATCTCTTAATTTTTGTAAAAATGTCTTTTCAGCTGCCTTACTTTTCTTCTCACTAGTTTTACCAAGTGGTCTTTTTATTTCTCTTTTACTTTCTCTATTATTACTTTGAGTAAGTTTTTGCTCACTTTTTTCCTTGGCTATTTGTATTAACTTTTCTTGAGCTATAATGTTTTCTTTTGTTTCAACTTTTTCATAATTACCCTTTTTGGTTAGTTTTCTTATTTTTACATCATCTGAAAACATTATGTCCATGAATCTTATTATTCTATCTTTTATTTCTAAATCATATACAGGGATAGCTACTTCCATCCTATTTCTGATATTTCTAGTCATAAAGTCTGCTGATGAGATATATAATTTCATATCCTCACCCTTACCAAATTGGTAGACTCTGTGGTGTTCTAAAAATCTTCCAACTACTTGGTAGATATTGATATTTTCAGTTTTTCCTTTTATACCAGGCAGGATACAGGTTATACCCCTAACTAACATATCGATCTTTACTCCAGCATTTGATGCTTCTGATAGTTTATCTATTAGTTTTCTATCAGATATAGAGTTCATTTTTAGCCTAATATACCCATCGTTAGTTTCTTTTGCTTTTTTTATTTCCCTATCTATCAGTTTTCTAAGGCCATCTTGCATAGATTTTGGAGATACTAATAAATGATCATAATCACCCTCTAGGTTTCCAATTAAGATATTATCAAATATTTCTTTGGCGTCCTTACCTATTTCAGTATTTGCAGTCATTAAAGAAAAATCTGTATATAATTTTGCTGTTTTTTCATTATAATTTCCTGTTGCAACTTGGGTTAGGTAGGTTATTTTTCCATCATCATCTACCCTAGTTATTAGGCATACTTTAGAGTGGGTTTTGTAGTTGTCAAATCCATATACCACCTTACAACCAGCTTTTTCAAGTCTAGATGACCAGAGAATATTATTATCCTCATCAAATCTAGCTCTAAGTTCAAGTAATACTATAACATCTATTCCATTTTCAGCTGCATTGATTAAAGCTTTGGCGATTTTAGAATCTGTCGCTATCCTATATAGGGTTATTTTTATAGAAACTACTTTTTCATCTTCGCTAGCTTCTTCTAATAACCTTATTACAGGATCCATAGACTCATATGGATAGGATAAGAGTTTATCTTTTCTTATTATCTGATCTATTACATTTTCTTTTTTATCTATATAAATAGAATCTTGTGGAGAAAATGGTTCATAGGAATTATCTTTTACTATATTTTCAGGAAATTCTCCTATAAGGTCAAAAATAAACCTAGTTTGCATAGGAGAATGGGTTATAAAGATATTTTCCTTATTTAGGTTAAATTGAGTACACAAGAAGTTTATAGACTCTTCTCCCAAGTCTTCATCTACTTCTAGTCTGACAGGTCTTAGTCTTTTCCTTTTTCTAAGCTTTCCCTTCATATAATCTCTAAAGTCTTGTTCTACTTCATAATCATCATCATCAAAGGAAATATCTGCATTTCTAGTTAGGGATACTGTATATGCCTTTAAAGTTTTATAGTTAAAGAATACTTCATTACCAAATTCTTTTATTATATCTTCAACTAATACATAGGAGGTATCTGATAGTTTCAAATATCTAGGTATCCTATCAGGCATATAGATTATCCCAAGTTTATCTCTATTATTTTCATCTAAGGATAAAAGGTCAAAAATAACTGATAGGGATAGGTTAGGTAACCTTGGAAAAGGATGGGTCCTATCTATTAATTGAAAGTTTAAGATAGGTTCTATCTTTTGGTCAAAGTATAGCCTACATTTGTCCCTATCACTTTTTGATAAGTCTCTAACAGTTGATATAGTTATTCCTTGAATACTTAAATCTCTTAAGATATCAAAGTAGACCCTATCTTTATTTTTATAGATGGGTTTTAGATTTTTTAATATAGCCTCTATCTGCTCACTAGGGTTTAGACCTGATTTATTGTCGATGGCTTTTTTAGAAAGGGATGATAGGTCAGTTAATGAACCGACTCTAACCATGAAGAATTCTTCTAGGTTTGTATCAAAGATTGAGAAAAATTTTAGTCTTTCTATCAAAGGAGTTTTTTTATCCTGGGCCTCTTCTAATACTCTTTCATTAAATTTCAACCATGATAACTCTCTATTTTGCGTAAAAGATACATCTGTCATTATTATTTTCCTCCTAATAATTTACAATAAACGTACCCTTCCCTAACGCCTGTTTGGCTTATTTTTATTTCACTAGCATAGAAATATTTTGCTAACCTATTTAATATTATCATTCCAGGTAGTAAGGTATGAACTCTATCAGGTTTTACTTCTAGAATCATATCTAATATATCTCTATCTTCTTTATCAATTACTTCTTTAATCATTTTATTGAATTTTTTTGAATTCATAACATTGTTATATGGGCTTAGATCATAATAGGAATTATAGAATTTAATAGATGCCCTAGCTGAGCCTCCTACTGCTGATAATACATTATGCTCTTCCCTATACATTTTGTTACTGGCTAATAGTTTTTTAATTTGTGAATCAATTAATTTTTTATCTTTTTTTGTTGCGAAAAGTCTAGGTACAAAGTCGTTAAAAGCTGATAGTGATCCCATAGAAAGGGAGGTTGATTTTATTACCTTTCCCTGCTCAATTATAACTACCTCACTAGATCCTCCACCAATATCTGTAAGTACACCCTCATTTACATCTACAGATTTACTAGCTCCAACAAAGGCTAGTCTAGCCTCATCTTCGCCTGATAGGATATCTATTTCTAAACCTAACTCTTCTTTAACCTTAGTCAATATATCTGATCTATTTGCTACATCTCTGATTGTAGCTGTTGCAAATGGATGGATACTATCAATATCATCGAAGTTTTCACATACAGCCTTAAATTTTCTAAGGGTAGTGAACAATCTTTCAACTCCTTTTTCTGTAAGGATTCCATGTTTAACATAACTTCTTAGTGAGGCTTGTTCTTTTTCACTAAATAGCTCTATGGCTTTTCCATCATGTTCCTTATATACTGATAATCTAACTGTGTTAGATCCTATATCCATTATTGCATAAATCATATTAGCTCCTTGGTATAAGTCAACTTATAATCATAATCTATAAGCTCTGGTATTAAAATTTCACAAGCCTTGGTCTTTTTGGACATAAAAATATCTATGGATAAGTCTTTATCACTAGTATTTATTTTATCCAATATAAAACTTGCAGGATTTATAATATTTGCCCTATAAGTTAATCTGTCTCTTATTTGATCTTCTATTATAGGAAAATGTGTACATCCTAGTATTATATTATCGATTTTTTTATCATTTGCAATACTTATGTAAGTATCTATCAATTTATTTAACTGCTTTGAATCTAAAAGACCCTCTTCTATTTCTTTTACAAGAGCATCTGCCTTTATTTCAAAGACTTTCTTATTATTAGATTCTAGATTATTTTTATAAAAATGACTATTTACTGTTGCTGATGTGGCAAGAAGTAGGTAGTCACCCTCAAATTTTTTGGCATAGTCTACTCCTATTTGAGTTATAGAATAAAACTTCTTTTTAAACTCCTCTTCTAGGATTTCTTTACTGGTAACAGATATGGTGTTGCAAGCTATAATATAAAAATCTATATCAAATTTTTCTAAAAACTTGACTATTTGTCTAGAAAATTCTCTTATTTCAGAAATCTTTCGACTCCCATAAGGTACCCTTAGGCTATCTCCAAAATAATAGTAGTGAGCCTTTATATCCTGGGCCATTTTATTTAATACATTTATCCCACCAAGGCCAGTATCAAATATTCCTATATTAGTCATCTATAAGCTCCACCTTCCTAACAAATTTATACTTAGGAGATAAGTTTTTGTAGGCTTTATCAAGCTGGTTATCATCAGTATATACTCCAAAAACTGTAGCACCTGACCCACTTACTAGGGCATTTATTGCCTTATTCTCCTTTAAATCCTTACATATATCTAAAGTTTGGGGAAAGTTCTCAAAAATAGTTTCTTCCATAACGTTGGTAAAATCATCTATTGCACTTATATCAGCATTTTCTAACTTATCTATTACAGACTTTGTATCTATTATTCCATAGTCTTTAAGTCTTTTATAAACAAATATAGATGATATTTCGGTTCCATCATTTACCAATAGAAGCTTCATTTTTAACCTATTGTTAAAGGGAGTTAATATTTCTCCTATTCCTTGGGCCCTAGCATTTTTTTCCAAAAAGAAAAATGGAATATCTGCCCCCAATTTCTTGCCAATTTCCATCATATCTTGCCTAGTCAATTTTAAGTCCCATAATTCATTTAGGGCTTTTATCATCTCACCAGCATCGGTTGAGCCTCCAGCTAAACCTGCTGCTAGGGGGATATTTTTAACTAGTCTAACATCTATACCATTATCTTTAACCCTATCTTTAAGTAAGTCATAGGCCTTAAAGATTAGATTATCTTCAAGTGGACATAGGTTTTTTATATTTGTTGTGTAATTAAATTCTTTCTTATTATTCTTTTCAATTATTAATTCATCATATAGGTCAATCCTAGACATAATGCTATCTATCTCATGATAACCATCTTCTCTTTTATATAAAGAGTCAAGGGTAAGGTTGACCTTCGCATAACATTTTCTTATCATTTTCACCTCATTTAGCCTTATTATATCATAAAACTTCCTGATTTCTTGATAAGTTTTTAATCTGGTAGATGATTTTTCTCAGGCATATACTTCCGATATTTTTTTGGCATGTTGGATTGGGCTCTTAATTTATTAACTCTTTGTTTTATAGCAACACTTTCAAAAAAACCAAGCCACAAATCTTTGATTTTTTTATCACTTTCACTTTCTTTTTTATCTAGGCTACTTACTTCAAATAATGATAAATCTCCCTTAGCTGAAACAAAGACTTTTTTTCTATTTGAATCGTATATGGCGAAGTTTTCCTGGGGCAGTCTTTTTAGGAAAAATTTACCCAAATCTTCTAAAATATAGTTTCTTGATTCGTACTTAGCGAATAAATACCCATTTTCTAGCTTTGAAAACCTTAAAAACCCTTTAAATTTATGGACTTCTCTACTGTAATTTTTTAGATTTATCATAAATAATCGTGCATACTTATTTTCTGAATTTATAAAATCATTGCCTTTTAATAAAGAATATTTTAGACAAATTGCAATAATTCTTTCTCTATCAATATCATCAGATTTAAATACTTTTTCTATGGCTAATAAAAATCTAGGTCCCAGATTTTTGTTAATAGCTGCCTTGACCTTTTTAGCCTTGGTTAGATCTGTTTTTATATATATTTTTTCTAAAAAATCAATTTGATTGGTATCTACACTAATTCCTGCTTTTTCTATGTGGGAATAATTATCATATATTATAGTAAATAACCCATCCAAACTACCATCGTATAAATAATGCATATTAATCCCAAATACTTATTTGCTTTAAATTTAGCATATCACTAGCTGCCATTACTTCTCTTAGTCTTTCTTTAGATTCTTGAGGATATCCCATATATTTTCCAGATGCTGTAATAAAGTTCTTAGCCTTTTTAGTCGATATTTTTAAGGATTTTAAACTGTCAAATGTTAGTTTTCTACTCTTTCTAGCTTCAACTATCCTTCTTGCATATATTCTACCAAAACCTGGAACTTTTAGAAGATCGTCAAAGCTTGCCTTGTTTATTTCAACAGGGAACTTCTCTATATTTTCTATAGCCCAGTTAGTTTTTGGATCAAGGCTAAGGTCTAGATTATGATCAGTACTTGTAATAATATCACTTGATTTAAAGTTATAAAATCTCATTAGCCAATCTGCCTGGTATAGCCTATGCTCCCTTAGGAGAGGAACTTTGGTATCCTTGTTCAAATATTTTGAATCTACAACTGGTATGAAAGCTGAATAAAAGACTCTTTTTAATTTATAGTTTTGGTATAGGAGGAAGCTTTTTTCTATAATTTGCCTATCATTTTCAATGCCTGTCCCTATTATCATCTGGGTAGTTTGACCTGCTGGTAAAAATTTTGGGGCATGTTTATATACCCTTAGCTCATTTTTGGCTATTATCTTTTTTTGATTTACTAGGCTCATGGCATCTATTATTTTTTTAGACGATTTTTCAGGGGCTAATATTTTTAAACTTTCTTCTCTAGCTAGTTCTATATTTATGCTCATCCTATCTACTAGTAGTCCAAGCTTGTATATTAGATCTTCACTTGCTCCAGCAATGGCCTTCATATGGATATATCCATTAAATTTATGACTATACCTAAGCTTTTTAGCTATTTCTATTAGTATCTGCATTGTATGATCAGGATCTTTTACTATCCCAGAAGATAAAAATAATCCCTCTATATAATTTCTCTTATAAAACTCAAGGGTTAAATCGATAACCTCCCTAGTACTAAACTCCGCTCTTTTTACTTCATTGCTTCTTCTATTTATGCAATATTCACAATCATATATACATTTGTTGGTAAGTAATATTTTTAGTAAACTAATACACCTTCCATCATCACTATAGCTATGACATATCCCACTATTATGGGCCATGCCCAAACCTGTTTTTGTATTTTTCCTATTTGATCCAGAAGATGAGCAAGAAACATCATATTTAGCTGCATCAGTTAAAATCTTAAGCTTTTGTAATGTATTCAAATCATTTCTCCTTCATTTAGAAAATATCATACCTTATTGGTCACTAATTGTCTAGTCCACTGTCTTATTTAAATAAAAATTGACAAGAGATTAAATACCTATAGTTATAAGTACATTTAATATCTTGCCATCAATTATGATTATTTAATTGTACACTGCCATTTTCCCATAAGGGCCCTTTATGATATCTATTTTTGTATCAAATATATCACTTAGTTTTTGAGAATCCATTATCTCATCGACGCTACCATCAAGTACCATTTTCCCATCTTTCATAGCATATATCCTATCAGAGTACCTAGCTGCCATATTTATGTCATGGATTACTAGAACAAAGGTCCTCTCAAGTCTGTCACAGGCCTTTCTTAGTAATTTCATCATTGATACAGATCTTGCTATATCTAGGTTATTTAAGGGTTCATCCAAAAGGACATACTTTGTCTCTTGGGCTAGGACCATGGCTATATAGGCCCTTTGTCTTTGTCCCCCAGATAGTTCACCTAGATACCTATTTTCAAGCTCGTCTAAATTAAAGAAATCTATATACTTATCTATTATTTTTTTATCATTTTGATCTAACCTCCCCCTTGTATAGGGAAATCTTGAAAACCCAATTAATTGTCTTACAGTTATTTTATTTAGGAAGTAATTTTCTTGCTTTAAAATAGAGATGTTTTTAGCAAGTGTATTAGAATCGGTCTTATCTATATCTAGACCACCCACTGATATCTTTCCTAAGTCCTTATCTAAAAGTCTCCCTATCATCATCAAGAGGGTAGATTTACCTGCCCCATTGGGTCCTATAATTGAGTTGATCCCCTTATCTAAAATATCAACGCTAACAGGCCCAATTTCTATCTCATTATTATAATTTTTATATACATTATTTAAACTTATCATATTTTTCTATCCTTCAATATTAATATTAGAAAACTAATGCCTCCAACTAACTCTATCAATACAGATACTACACCATTGGCATTAAATATATGGTTCATTAAAAAATATGCCCCACTTAGGATAACAAAACCTAAAAGCATGGCCATTACTAGCATATACCTATGATCATAGGTTTTTGCTATCTCATAGGTTAGGCTAGCTATTAAAAACCCAAAGAAGGTCATAGGTCCTAGGAGAGCTGTTGATATACTAATTAGAATAGAGCTTCCTATTAATATTAAAATCATAGCTAACTTATAGTTTAGGCCAAGTCTAATTGAAGTATCCCTACCTAAACTAATTAGGTCTAGTTTTTTAGAGTTAATAAGAATTAGACTAACTACTATGGCCACTAATATAAATGAAATCATAAAATATTCTGGACTTGAATTATTTACTGATGCAAAAAGTTTGGCTTGAAGGATATCAAATTCAGATGGTGATAATAGCCTTCTCATAAAAGATGAAACAGATCTAAGGCCCTGACCAAGTATAACTCCTATTAAAAGCATTAGATTTATATCACTATCATTCCTATTTAAGACTCCCATGAAAATAAGCAAACTCAAACCTACCATGGCGAGTATTTGAAATATAAAGTACCCCATACCAGCTATAGCTAAAAATCCACTTATTCCTAAAAAATACATAATAGAGGTATTTATGGTTGAGTATATGGCCTCAAAACCTAGGATAGATGGAGTAATTATTCTATTGTTGGTTAAACTTTGAAAGCTAATGCTAGCTACCCCCTGGCATATGGATGCTAAAGCCATGGCAATTATCGCATTTTGACGCCTTTTTATAATAGGTATAAAAGATGGAGAATCTGGAGAAACTGGGTTATTATACATTAATAGAGCGTAAATGTTTATAACTGCTAAAATAATTAAAACTATGAGAATTGAAAAATAGGAGCTTTTTTCTTTCTTAGACTTAAAGCTACTTGATTTTCTTAAAGATTTTCCTATCATCTCTTAAGCCCCCCTTTGCCTTAAAATAATATATATAAAGATAAAAGATCCAAAACCACCTAGGATAAGTGAAACTGGTAGTTCAAAAGGAGCTATAATTATCCTAGATATGATATCACTAAGTAGCATAACTATCATCGATCCTACAGCAATCCATGGGATATTTCCCTTAAGGTTATCTCCACTATACATTGAAATAATATTTGGAATTATTAGGCCAAGAAATGGAATATTTCCAATTACAGCACTAACTACTCCTGTAGCTAGGGCTACTAGAATGTTAGCATTTAAGATAATCCTCTTATAATTAACTCCCAAATTTTTAGAAAATTCTTCTCCTAAACCGGCTAGGGTTAATCTATCTGCATAAAAATATACAGCTATGGTAATTATTATAATGATATATAAGTACTCATATCTGCCCTTTTGAACTGGAGCAAAGGATCCTTGGAAGAAAACTTCTATTACCTGGGTCATATTAAATTCTAGAGCTAGGAAGGTTGATATAGCTGATACCACTGCTCCTAACATAATTCCTACTATAGGTAGAAAAAGAGAAGACCTTAGTTTAATATTTTTTAAAAGGATGAAAAAAACCATAGACCCTATAAAGGATGCTATAATAGCTCCAGTCATCCTTGCCATAAGACTAGGACCTGGTATTAGAATATATACCACTAAAAGTCCTAACCCTGCCCATTCTATTGTTCCTGTAGTTGTTGGTTCAACTAATTTATTTTGGCTAACCAGTTGCATTATAACCCCTGATAGGCTCATGGCTATGCCAGAAAGCATAAGCGCCAGGGTTCTGGGAATCCTTGTTATAAAAATCATCCTTAGACCACCTTGGTTGGTAAATATATCATAGGCGCCTGTAAATATAGAAACAAAAGCTAGTAACATACATAAAATAAGAGCTAGGAGAAAGGGTTTATTAATAATTTTCTTGCTCTTTTCCATCTTATTTTTCAAATAACTCTCCAAGCCCATTAAATATCTTTGTATAAGTTATAATTGACTCATTCGTATAAGTATTATTAGGTGCGTAATAGATCTTTTCATCCTTAATAGCAGCTAGATCTTTTAGAGCTAGGGAATTTTCTAAAACATCCTTGGCTGGTTTTTTATCTTCTATGCTGCTAACTGCTGCATCTCTATCTAAAACTAGGAGGTAGCTTGGCTTAGATTCAGCTATAGCCTCTACTGAAATATCATCTCCCTTATGCTGTGAGCTATCATTTTTTACAGTTAGTGCTGGGTTTAGCTCTAAAATTTCAAAAATTGGTCCCCATACCCTTCCATATTTAGGAGATGAATATCCTATATTACCACCTGAAACAATTACACCCATAGTCCTATCTCCCTTATAAGAAGATTTTGCATCATCTATAGACTTATTAAATCCTTCAATTAAATCTTTGGCTATATCTTCTTTATCAAAGATCTCTCCTAGGATTGTTGTTGAATTTATTAGACCATCTTTAAGATTTTCCCCAGGTGATTTACTATTTTCAGAAACATCTATATCTATATCTATAACAGAAGCATTTGGTAGCAATTCTTTTATTTGATCATAGTAGCTTTGAAATCTCTGACCTACAATAACAAGCTCAGGATCCATGGCAGCTAATAACTCTAAATTAGGTTCTCTATGATTGCCTAAATTTTCAACTTTTTCATCAGCTACATAATAAGATTCTTGATCCATCACATCCTTCGGTGCAGCAAGAAGTTTAACCCCCATCTTTTCTAATACATCAAAAGTCCTACTATCTAAGGCCACAACTTTTTGAGGGTTTTTGATTACTTCTATATCCCCATGCCTATCCCTAACTTTGATAGTCTCTAAAGCAGGCTGATCGTTAGTAACTTTTTTATCCTCACTTATAGGATTTTTATTACCTTTTGGCTCATCCTTGACTTCATTATTTGTACAAGCAGCAAGAGCTAAAGCTAGTCCAGCTGTTAATAATAGTCTATAAAATTTCATACTCTCTCCTTTTCTATGATACTAATTATCAATATCGCAAGTATACCATAGGGCTATACTCAAGTCAATGATTTTAATCAATTTTTTGTAAATTATTACAAATATGTAAGATATTCTCTAAGTATATTATTTAGTGAGAGATGGAGCAAAATTTCATTTAATTTACTGATATTTATTTATTTACTTTTGACTTTTTTTAATTCTTCTCTAATTTTTTTCATACCTAAAAAGGAACGTTGTTATTACAACGTTCCTTAACATTTCATGGTGCGGGATAGAAGATTTGAACTTCCACGACCTAAAATCGGTCACAAGATCCTTAGTCTTGCGCGTCTGCCAGTTCCGCCAATCCCGCTTGAGTATTACCTAATAATAATACTCTTAAAACTATAAACTGTCAAATTAAAGTATCTTTGATAAAAACTCCTTAGACCTTTCTTCTTTTGGGTTTTTGAAAAATTCTTCTGGATTATCATTTACTTCAACTACAAGCCCGTCATCCATTAGGATTACTTTATCAGATACTTCTCTGGCAAAACCCATCTCATGGGTTACTACTATCATGGTCATACCTTCCTTGGCCAAATCTCCCATTAGGTCTAATACTTCTTTTACCATCTCAGGATCTAGGGCACTGGTAGGTTCATCAAATAATAATAGTTTTGGATCCATCATTAGAGCCCTAATTATGGCTATCCTTTGTTTTTGACCACCTGATAGGGACTTTGGATATGAATCTTTTTTATCTAATAGGGATATTCTTTCTAGTAGTGTCTCTGCTTTTTCTTCTGCCTCCTTGTTTGTTAGTTTTTTTCTAATAACTGGAGCTAGGGTTAAATTTTCTAGGATAGTTAGGTTAGAAAATAGGTTAAATTGTTGAAATACCATCCCTACTTCTTCCCTGATTTTATTTATATCTGTTTGATCGCTACTTATTAATTTATCCTTATAATAAATTTCTCCCTTATCTATAGTCTCTAACTTGTTTAGGCACCTTAGAAAGGTTGATTTACCTGATCCTGAAGGTCCTATTATTGAAATAACTTCCTTTTCTTTTATATCAAAGTTAATTCCTTTTAAAACTTCATTTTCATTAAATGACTTACAAAGATCTTTTGTCCTAAGCATATTGGTATCCTTTCTCTATTTGCTTAAATATCTTTTCTACTAATATTACTATAATAAGGTATATGGCAGCTGCTGCAAAATATGCTATTGCTGCATCAAAGGTCTGACTTATTATAACAGATGCCCCCCTTGTTAGGTCTAATAATCCTATAAACCCGGCTATAGATGTTTCTTTAAATAAGGTTATAATCTCATTTCCTAGTGCTGGGAAGGATATTTTTATAGCCTGAGGTATGGTTATTTTTTTAAGAGTTTGTGAAAATGAAAGTCCTAGACTTCTAGCTGCCTCTATTTCTCCTTTTGGAACTGAGTTAATTCCTCCTCTAAATAACTCTGCCATATAAGCTGATGAGTTTAGGGCAAATGAAATTATGGCTATTACTACAAGGTTGTCCATATTTTTAAGTATTACATTAAACATTATAAGTAGTTGGATGGTTGATGGAGTACCCCTAATTATGGTTATAAATAGACTAACTATCTTATCTATTAGGTTTAAGGCAAATCCCTTAGGTGACTTCCAGCTTAGTTTTAAATCGTTGGCTAAAGTTTTTATTATGGCCATAAAGATACCCAATACAAAAGATATTATTAGGGCAAAAAATGTTACTATTAGGGTTGTCTTCAAACCATCAAATAAGTACTTATAAACTCCTCCAGCTACTAGTCCATTGTATAATCTATCAAAAAAACCATTTGACTTTTTACCTAGATCATTATCTTCATATTTTGCTTTAATTTGATCTATAACTCCCTCATCTTTTAGTTTTATAAGGGCTAGGTTTAGTTTTTCTTCAAGCTCTTTATTATTTTTACCTACCGCTATGGCATATTCTTCTTCAACATAAGCTGACTGATTTATTTTTATCTTACTGGATGCAGATGCAAAGTTTTTAGCTGTTTCATTATCTATTATTACTGCATCTACCTTCTGATTTTCAAGGGCCAATATTGCATCTGGAACCTTGGTAAAGGCTAGGACATTTTCTTCTCCAAAGTCATCTTTAGCATACATATCACCAACTGTTCCTAGTTGGGTAGCTATTTTTTTATCTTTTAGGCCATCTGTATTTTCTATATCAGAATCTTTTCTTACTACTATAACCTGCTTGGTTTTGTTGATGGTATCTGTAAAGTTGACACTCTTTTTCCTATCTTCTGTTACTGTAAATCCTGCCGCCCCTGCATCTAGTTTACCTGATTGGATGGATGCTATGATATTATTAAAGTCCATATCATGCATTTTTACTTCAACACCTAATTCCTTGGCTAGGGCATCCATTATCTCAACATCTATTCCAACCATTTTATCATTTTCATAGTATTCATATGGTGGAAAATCAGCACTGGTTCCTACATCCAATACTCCATCATCTAGGTAGGAGGTATCTTTGTTATCTGCTAAAGATTTCCCACTAAATAAGATTAGTATACCTACAAATAAGGTCAATACTTTGTAAATTTTCTTCCTTTTCATAAACTTTCCTTTCTAGCAATAAAAAAAGCCCTCATCCCCAAAGGGACGAAGACTCGTGTTGCCACCCAAATTTTTTTATCTATCACTAAATAAAACTCAATAAGTACATTTAATACTCTTTGGCTATAACAGGCCTACCTGACCTACCCTACTATTATTTTGGGTAGATGGCTCAAAGACTCTCTTCACTAATCAAAATCTTATCTTCTCACACTCTACAAGACTCGCTTTAAGATTTTTATGATAAGCTACTCTTCTTATCTCAGCTTTATTTAGGTTAATTATATCATGGTTTTTATCTTTGTCAAGTTAAATAAATAAATTTGCGCATACTACTGAAACTACTGTCATAAGTTTTATAAGAATGTTTAGGGCTGGACCTGAAGTATCCTTAAATGGATCTCCTACTGTATCTCCAACTACTGCTGCCTTGTGAGCATCAGATCCCTTACCTTCTTCACCTTTAAGTGTTTCAATATATTTTTTAGCATTATCCCAAGCACCACCGGCATTTGACATAAATATTGCCATTAGTACTCCAGTAACTAGGGCTCCTGCTAGAAGTCCTCCTAGGGCATATGGTCCAAATACTAGACCTACAAATATAGGTACTACGATAGCAAGTACTCCTGGTAGAACCATCTCTTTTAGAGAAGCTGTTGTTGATATATCAATACATTTAGCATAATCTGGTTCTATTTCACCCTTAAGGATCCTATCATCTGATCTAAATTGTCTTCTAACTTCTTCAATCATTTCTGTAGCAGCCTTACCAACTGAGTTCATAGTTAGGGCTGTAAATAAGAATGGTAGCATAGCACCTACAAACATACCAGCTACTACCTTACTATCTAGGATAGATATAGCTCCAAGTTGTAATGTTTCAGAAAATGTTACAAATAAGGATAGGGCTGTTAAAGCTGCTGATCCTATAGCGAATCCCTTACCTATAGCTGCTGTTGTGTTACCAATTGAGTCTAATTCATCTGTTATATCACGAACATGCTCAGGTAGGTAGCTCATTTCTGCTATACCACCGGCATTGTCTGTGATTGGTCCATAAGCATCTACTGTTACAGTTGTTGCTGTAGTAGATAGCATACCTACTGCAGATAGGGCTATACCAAATACACCATCTGCCCAATATGCTAGCATAATACCTAGGGCTATTAGGATAATAGGAAATACTGTTGAAAGCATACCTGCTGATAGTCCTGCTATGATATTTGTAGCTACTCCTGTTTTAGATTCAGCTGCAATTTGTTTAACATGTTTGTACTTATCAGATGTATAAATTTCTGTTAATAAACCTATAGCTATACCTACAACAATACCTGTAATAATTGCAATTGCTGCATTTATTTTTTGGAAGTAGATAAATGAGAATATGATTGATGCAATAAGTACAATGGCTCCTGAAACATAAATTGTATTCATTAAGGCTTTTTGTGGATTTTTATGCTTTGATCCCATAAATAATATATTAGCTACAATACTTGCTAGTATACCAACTGTTGCAAGTATTAGGGTATATCTGCTTCCAGCATCTCCACTTGTTACAATACCTAGGGTGATTGCTGAAATAATAGCTCCTGAATATGATTCAAATAAGTCAGCACCCATTCCTGCAACATCACCTACGTTATCTCCAACATTATCAGCTATTACAGCTGGGTTTCTTGGGTCATCTTCTGGTATTCCAGCTTCAACCTTACCTACAAGGTCAGCTCCCAAGTCTGCTGCTTTAGTATAGATACCACCACCAACTCTAGCAAATAGAGCAACTGAAGAAGCACCTAATGAATAACCCATAATAATTGCTGGATCTTTAAAGATCAAATATGTTACTGTTATACCTAAAAATCCAAGTCCTGTTACAGCAAAACCCATAACTGCTCCACCAGAAAATGCAACAGATAAGGCTCCACTTGTTCCTGCTTCATTAGCTTGGTTAGCACATCTTGCATTTGATGCTGTTGATACTCTCATTCCAATGTAACCTGCTAGCATTGAAAAAACTGAACCTAGTATATAGCAAATCATAATTTTATAACTTAAGAATATTGCTATAAGTATAGAGACAACTACTACAAAAATTGCTATATATTTATATTCTCTTGATATAAATGTCATAGCACCGTCTTTGATATGACCAGCTATCTCTTTCATTCTTTTATTACCCAGAGATACTGGTAATATCCTTTCTTTGATTGTATAACCCATAAATAATAAAGCTAGGATTGCTACAATCAAGGATAAAATTTCTACGAACATAAATTCCTCCTAATTTTTATTACCTATTAATCTTATAACAAAGTTTACTATTTTTCAACCTTTTAAAGATTATTTGTAATATATTTTATGATAGTTCTATATAATAAAAAAGAATACCAACTCAGGTATCCTTAGTTATTGCTTATTGAATTTATTCTATTTAACTTTTATTAATTTTCTTCGTATGGTAATAATGCTACTTGACGAGCTCTTTTGATAGCTCTGGTAATTTCTCTTTGGTGTTTAGCATTAAGACCTGTTACTCTTCTTGGTAAGATCTTTCCTCTATCTGTAGTAAATCTCTTTAGAGTTTCGATATCTTTATAATCGATTACTTTAGAAGGATCTTTTACAAATGGATCTACCTTTTTTCTTGGTCTGAATCTTCTTCCTGCC
>JAPJPH010000148.1 GCA_030825745.1 Anaerococcus sp. | reverse complement strand
TGCCTAAAATGCTTGGTGATATAGTTATATGTATGGATGTAGCAAAAGAGCAAGCCGAAAATCTAGGCCACACCCTAAAAAGAGAGCTGATGTATTTGACAGCTCACTCAACCCTTCACCTTTTAGGATATGATCATTTAAATGATGAAGATAAAAAAGTCATGAGAACTAGAGAAAAAGAGGTAATGAGAAACCTAAAAGTCTTTAGAGATGATAAAAGCTTAGAAGATATAGACCTAACAGGTGAAAAAAATAAAAAAAAAACAAACCTAACAGATGAAGATATAAAATATCTAAAAGATGAAATAAAAAAAGAGCTTAGAGAAGAAATTAGAAACTCTCAACTGGATGATAAAGAAAAAATCTATAATAAAGAAAACCTAAGCCACGGCCAAAAATTCCTAAAAGGCTTTGACTATGCCTATGATGGCTTGGTATATGCAATCAACCATGAAAAAAATATGAAATTTCATTTACTAGCTTGCATCATAGTTTTAATAGCTTCTTTATTTTTTAACCTATCCAGACTTGAGATGATGTTTTTAATCTTTGCAATATCTAGTGTAATAACACTAGAGTTAATAAATACTGCCCTAGAAAATGCAGTAGACATAGCAGCAGATGGAAGATGGTTGATTTTAGCCAAGGCAGCCAAGGATATATCGGCTGCTGCAACCTTTGTATCAGCCTTAAATGCAATGTTTATTGCATATTTGGTATTTTTTGATAAATTTTTAAATTTTTATGACTCAGTTATTTTAAGAATAGCAAAAAGGCCCTCCCACCTGGCCCTTATATCAGTATCCCTTGTAATAATAGTAACCATATTTTTAAAGGGAGTTTTTTATGAGGGAAAGGGGACAGCTTTCAAGGGAGGTTTTGTTAGTGGTCATACATCAGTATCTTTTTGCCTAGCTACAATCGGGATATTTCTAATAGATAATCCCCTAGCTAGACTAATACTATTTGGCCTTGCCCTAATAGTTGCAGAAAGCAGGTATGAGGCAAACATACATTCAACAAAAGAAATTATAAGAGGAGCCCTCTTGGGAATAAGTGTGGCTAGTTTAATATTTGGGGTATTTTCATGATAGATATAAAAAAACTAATACAAATAGCAATAGATAATAAAGAAAAAGCTTACTGCCCATACTCTAACTTTAGAGTATCATCAGTAGTTAGAAGCAAAAGTGGTGAAATTTTTGAGGGAGTAAACATAGAAAGTGCAAGCTACCCTGCTAGTATCTGTGCAGAAAGATCTGCCCTAGCAGCAGCCATAAGCCAAGGACACAAAGAATTTTCTCACATAATAATAACAGGAGATAGTATAGATACCTACCCATGTGGTGTTTGTAGACAATTTATGGCAGAATTTTTAGATGATGAATCTGAAATAATAATAGCAAATACCATAGATGATTATAAGGTATATAAGATAGATGAAATCTTACCTCACTCTTTTAGCAAGAAGGATTTATCATGATAAAATCAGGATTTGTAACAGTAATTGGTAGGGCCAATGTAGGAAAATCTACCCTAATGAAAGATATATTAAAAGAGAAAATATCAATAATATCTGATAAGGCCCAAACAACCAGAGATAAGATTCAAATAATCTATAATGATGAAGATAGTCAAATCATCTTTATAGATACACCAGGTATTCAAACACCTAGAAATAAACTTCAAGAGAAACTCCTTACTTTCTCAAAAGAATCGCTTAAAGAATCTGATATCATAACCTTAGTAGTTGACAATTCCTTAGAAATAGGTAGGATTGATAAATCCATAATAGAGCTTATAGAAAATATCAAACTTCCTAAAATATTACTTATAAACAAAGCAGACCTTTTAAATAAAGAAGAAATAGAAAAAATCAAAGAAAATTTCAAAAAATATGATTTTACCAAGATCATTGAAATATCAGCCTTAAAAGAAGAAAATATAGACCTATACCTAGATACCATAAAAGAACTTCTAGAAGATGGCCCTATCTACTATGATAGGGACATGATAACAGATAAAACAGAAAGATTTGTAGTAAGTGAAATAATAAGAGAAAAAGCCCTAAGAAATCTTTCACAAGAAGTTCCTCATGGCATAGCAGTTAGGATTGATGATTTTAAACAAAGAGATAATAAGAAGCTAATAGATATCTCTGCTTCTATCATAGTAGAGAGAGATTCCCACAAAGAAATAGTTATTGGTAAAAATGGATCTTTAATAAAACAAATTGGAAGTCAGGCTAGACTTGAAATAGAACAGTTCCTAGATTCAAAGGTCAACCTAAAACTATGGGTCAAGGTCGAAAAAAATTGGAGAAAAAAAGAAAGCCTGGTAAAAAGATTTGGCTACAAATGATCTAAAAGATATAGAAGGCTTTATCTTAAGAGAAATCAAGTATAAAGAATCTAGCAAAATCATAGAAGTTTTTACCAAAGAGCTTGGAAGAATATCAGTTATGGCTAGGGGAGTTTATAGAAAGAAAAACCCCAACCTTGCCATAACAAATAGGTTTAGCAAAGTAAAACTAGACCTATATAAAAGCAAGGGAGATTTTTATGGCATAAAAGAGGGAAACTTAGAAAATGCCTATAAAAACTCTCACAAAGACTTTGAAAAAATCGTCTTTAAAAGTGCCATAGCTGACCTACTATTAAAAACAATAGACCAAAATCAAAAAGATTTAGTATATAAACTATTAGATCAAACCTTCCTAGCCTTTGAAAATTTAGATGGGTCATCTTTAAACATATACTTATCATTTATGGTAAAATACCTATCATTTTCAGGCTACAAGCCAAACTTTAGCCATTGTCCATATTGCAATAAAAAATCAGAAATGTCCTACTTTTCCATAAAAGAAGGATCCTTGATATGTGATAATGATATAAAAAATGTAAAAGATAAGATATACCTAGCTAGAGAAGAGATAAAATATTTTATGCAATTATTATATACACCATCAAAAAATCTAGAAGAGTTAAAAAAGCCTTTAGAATATAAAAAAATAGGAAGATTAATAATTAATTTATGCTTAGACAAATTAGAGATAAGCTCATTTAATTCCCGAAACTGGGTTTTAAAAGATTTAAGCGAAAGG
>JAPJPH010000008.1 GCA_030825745.1 Anaerococcus sp. | reverse complement strand
GCTCCCATGGCTAGTATTACAGTGGCAGCTCCACTTACTGCATCTCCTCCTGCAAATACACCATCTTTGCTGGTCATGGTTGTATCATCTATAATTAGTCCACCCCAGCTTTCTGTTTTTATATCATCATTGGTTTGTTTGATAAGTGGGTTAGGGGATTGGCCTATGGCTATTATTACTGATTCAAAGTCTACTATCTCATATTCTCCAGTTGGCACAGGTCTTCTTCTACCGCTACTATCAGCTTCTCCAAGCTCCATTTTTTCTAATTTTACTGATTTTACCCAACCATTTTCCCCAATTATTTCTAATGGGTTTTTTAGGTTTAGAAAGTTTATTTCTTCTTCTTTGGCATGGTGACTTTCTTCTATTCTAGCTGGCATCTCATCAAATGAACGTCTATAGACTATGCTTACATCAGCTCCCATTCTTTTGGCAGACCTAGCTGCATCCATGGCTACATTTCCTCCACCTACTACACATACTTTTTTTCCTATATTAACAGGTGTGTCATATTTAGGGAATTTGTAGGCTTTCATGAGGTTCATCCTAGTTAAAAATTCGTTGGCTGAGTATACTCCATTTAGGTTTTCTCCAGGTATGTTCAAAAACTTAGGTAGACCAGCTCCTGTTGATAGGTAGATAGCCTCATAACCATCTTCAAATAGGTCATTTAATGATATACTCCTACCTACTATAGTGTTAGTTTGTAGTTTTACTCCTAGGCCTATAACATTTTTTAATTCTTTTTGGACTAGGGCTTTAGGTAGTCTAAATTCTGGTATCCCATACATAAGAACTCCACCAGCTGTATGAAAGGCATCAAATAGGGTTACTTTATAACCCAGTTTAGCAAGATCGCTAGCTGCAGATAAACCTGATGGTCCTGCACCTACTACTGCTACTTTTTTGCCAGTTGATGTTACTTCTACTGGTTTGTGGTAGGATTTGTTATTTCTATAATCTGCTACAAATCTTTCAAGTCTACCTATACCTACAGGTTCATCCTTGATTCCCCTAGTGCATACTCCCTCGCATTGGGATTCTTGTGGACATACCCTACCACATATAGCTGGTAGGTTGTTAGTTTCTGCTATTTTTTCATAGGCACTATCTAGGTCACCTTCTTTTACATATCTAATAAAATCAGGGATTTGTACTCCTACAGGGCAACCTTTTACACAAGGTTGGTTTTTACAATCAATACACCTACTAGCTTCTTCCTTGGCCATTTCAAAGGTGTAGCCTAGGGATACTTCATCAAAGTTTTTGTTACGAACTGTTGGGTCTTGTTCTGGCATGGCTACCTTGGTTTTGGTCATATTAAATTTACTAGGCATTTCTAACCTCCCCTGTAAGATTACAGATATGTTCTCTTTCTTGTGTGCTGTAGTTTCTGGCCCTATTCATAGCTTCGTCAAAGTCTACTAAAAAACCATCAAAGTCAGGTCCGTCTACACAGGCAAATTTCATTTGGCCACCTACTGTAAGTCTACAACAACCACACATTCCAGTACCATCAACCATAGTTGAGTTCATACTTACTGTTGTTGGGATATTTTCAGGTTTGGTAACTGCCACAACATTTTTCATCATTATAGCAGGGCCTATGGTTAGAACATGATCATACTTTTTACCTTCTTTTATTAAATCATCTAAAACCTCTGTTACAAAGCCTTGGCGTCCATATGATCCATCGTCTGTTGTTATGTATAAATTGTCTGAACAATTTTTTAGTTCTTCTTCTAATATTATTATGTCTTTATTTTTAAAGCCCATTATTACATCAACGTTTGCACCTATTTCGTGTAGGTATTTTGCTTGGGGATAGGCTATAGCAGTTCCGAGCCCTCCACCAACTACACAAACGTTTTTTCCTTTTAGAAAATCTAGTTCGGTTGGTTTTCCTAATGGCCCTACAAAATCTAAAAATCCATCTCCTTTTTTTAAATCATTCATCCTCATGGTAGTCCCACCTACAACTTGGACTATGATAGTTACATTCTCATCATCAGTTTCAGATATGGTAAAGGGAACTCTTTCTCCTTTTTCGTCAAGTCTTAGTATAATAAATTGTCCTGGTAGAGCTCTTTTGGCTATATCTTTGGCACTTACTACAAACTTGATTGTATTGCTATTTAGGTTTGTTTTTTCTATTATTCTTGCCATAATATCCTCCTAGTACAAATTTTATCAAATTATATATCCATATTCAATATAGATGAATAATTAATAATATATAGTAGAGTAATATGAGAAAAGAACAGGAGGAATAATGAGAGATAAAAATAATACTCACTCAAACAAGGAGCTTTTAAAAGAGTTTATCCCATATTATAAACCTTACACAAAGACCCTTGTTATAGATTTGATATCAGCTGCTCTTACTACGGTAAGTGAGCTTATATTACCCTTGCTTTTATCCTATCTTACAGATTGGGCACAAATAGGTATCCTAGATCAAAGTAGGGTTATCAAGGTTGCAATTATATATGCTATTACAAAGCTAGTCTCAGTAATCTCTAGATTTATTATGCAATCATTTGGTCATATCATGGGAGCTAAGATTGAAAGAGATATGAGAAGGGATGTATTTAACCATCTGCTAACCATGGATACTGAATTTTTCAATGAGGCAAAGATAGGCCAGATCATGAGTAGGATAACTACGGATTTATTTGATATAACAGAGTTCTCCCACCATGTTCCTGAAGAATTTTTGGCAGGATTTATTAAACTAGTTATATCATTTGTAGTCCTACTTGCTATAGATTGGAAACTATCACTAATGATTTATATCCTAATACCTACCATGTACTTGGTCAGTAGAAAATCTAGGGCAAAGTTTAGGCAGGCAACTCTAAATACTAGAAGACAAGTAGGTGAGATCAACTCAGGTATAGAAGATACTCTATTAGGAATTTCTGTAGTAAAATCTTTTGCCAATGAAAATATAGAAGTAAATAAGTTTGGCAAGGAAAATAACAAGTATGCAGATATAAAGAAAGACCAATATATAAACATGGCCAAGTATTTTTCAGTAAAAGATACTTTCTCAGGACTCATGTATACCTTATTAATTCTTTTGGGTGGATTTTTTGTTTTAAATAACATAATTACACCAGGTGAGCTTATTGCCTTTACTATGTATTTAAATATGCTTGTAGCAACTATAGAAAGACTAATAAACTTTACTGATACCTTTGAAAGAGGAACTACAGGTATTGAAAGATTTGTTGAAATCATGAGTCTAGATAAGACAATATTTGATAAAATGGACTCAAAAGAGCTAACTGATGTAAAGGGTAATATAGAATTTGACCATGTATATTTCAAATATCCAGAGACTAAGGAAGAAGACCCATATGTCCTAGATGATATGAGCTTTTCTATAAATGTTGGGGAAAACATAGCCCTAGTTGGACCATCTGGTGCAGGAAAGACTACCATTTCTAAACTAATACCAAGATTTTATGATGTAAATAAGGGATCTATAAAGATAGATGGGTCTGATATAAAAGATTTAACTATAGATTCACTTAGGGATAATATAGGAATAGTCCAACAGGACGTTTACCTATTTAGTGGAACAGTCAAGGATAATATTAGATATGGTAAGGAAGATGCAACTATCAAAGAGATAGAAAAAGCGGCAGAGCTTGCTGGTGCTAGCGAGTTTATAAAAGATCTTCCATATGGATTTGATACCTATATAGGAGAACGTGGAGTCAAACTATCCGGTGGTCAAAAACAAAGAATATCAATAGCTAGAGTTTTCCTAAAAAACCCACCTATCCTTATCCTAGATGAGGCTACATCGGCCTTGGATAATAAGAGTGAGGCTATAGTGCAAAAATCACTAGAGGAGTTAAGTAAGGGCAGAACTACCCTAACCATAGCCCACAGACTATCTACTATACAAAATGCAGATGAAATATTAGTTTTAACCTATGATGGCATAGTAGAAAGAGGATCTCATAATGATCTATTGGCTAAAAAGGGAGTCTACTATAGGCTATATAATACTAATAATACAGACTTATTCGGTTAGAGAGAACATTCATTTAGCGTGGATTGATTTTATACCAAGTGATATCTATCCATGCTTTTATCCACTTATTTAATTAAGATATTTTAAAAATACTATTAGGCTAATAAAAGACAGGAAACTGTCTTTTTTCTTTTGCCCTTTTTATATGACTTTATTAGTTGCTAATCGTATAATCATAGGAGAAAGAGAGGAATAGATGGGGAAATTTTTTGGAAAAGTATTACATATGTTGGCTACAGGTATCGGCCATATATTTAATTTTTTAATAAATGTTATAAATGTCATTGTTATGACCTTTGAGGGTATTAGACAGCTTCTATTATTTGTCCTACTTATAGGATGCTCTACCTTTTTCTTTGTGCCCATATTTGCACTAGCCCTTCCAAGAGAGTGGTGGTATGTGATTTTTTCTATAATTATCATACCAATCCTAGGACCAAAGTTTGTATCATTACTTAGGTATGGTAACTACACCATAACAGAGTGGATGTATGACAGGGCAGATAGTTTAATTACAGGCAAGAAGGTAGGCTATGATTCATTTTCAGATTATTCAAATAAGTATAAGTTTAATATGGAAAATGAAAAAAGAAGGAGAGAAGAAGAAGCAGCTAGGGCCTATCAAGAAGAGATGAACAAGAGGTTTGAGGAGATGTTTAGGGGCTTTAGTGGATCCTACTACCAAACTGGCAACTCTTATAATGATTATAATAACCAAAATACCTACTCAAATGTTAACAATGTAGGATTTAAGGAAAAATATGAAAAATCTCTAGCAGTCCTTGGTCTTGATACTAGCGCTGATATATACCAGGTTAAGCTAAATTATAGAAAACTTGCCAAAAAATATCACCCAGATATCAACAAGGATCCAAATGCAACAGAAATGTTTACCAAGGTCAATGATGCCTATGAGTTTCTAAGTGAAGATAATATAAAAAAATATAAAAACACTTACAAATAGAAAAAGGAAGATGATGGAAAAGAAAACTATAAGTACTCTTGAAAATGCTGTTATCCTATCTGAGATTGCAACTATAGCAGGGGCTATTATGCTGGCTAATGGGGCAGAGATATACAGGGTAGAAGATACGGTTGAAAGAATAGTAAAAAGCAAAATAAATATAAAGGATGTGGATGTATATTCAACCTCTAATGTTATTATCTTATCTTTTTCTTTTGAAGGTGAGGTCCATACCAACCTTAGAAGGGTAAAAACTAGGAGAAACAACCTCTATTTTATAGATAAGGCAAACACATTTTCTAGGGAATTTGTTAGTGGCAAGTATACCCTTAAAGAGGCCCTAATAGAGCTTGATAGGATAAAATCTGACCCTGGTAAGCCAGTATATCTAGAGGTAATAGGTTCTGGTTTATCTGCAGCTGCATTTTTGATTTTATTAGGGGGCACCTATAAGGATATGCCCTATGCTCTAATAGTAGGCTTTATTTCTTACATAGTAAGTGATCAGATAAGCAGGGCTAAATTTGGATTTTTCCTAATAAATTTTGTGGCAGGTTTATCAACTTCCTTGATGACCATGGCATTTTTCCTAATGGTTCCAGGTATTAACTTTGATAAGATCGTTATATCTGCCCTAATGGCGTTTTTGCCAGGTATTACCCTAACAAATGCTATGAGAGACCTATTAAGTGGGGATGCTACCAGTGGCCTTACAGGAGCTGTTACAGCTATCCTTGTATCATCGGCCCTAGCGCTTGGAGCAGCCCTACCTATAACTCTATTTACTTTCCTCAGATAAGGAGCTTATATGTATGTTCAACAATTTTTACTAGCCTTTCTAGCAGCCTTTGGGTTTGCTTTGGTATTCCAATCACCAACTAAAACCTTGCTCATAGCTGCCTTAAATGCAGGAATTGGCTGGGTAGTTTATAAATTTTTTTCACAAATAACAGGCTCCATATACATAGGTACATTTGCATCAGCCTTTTTTATAAGCATTATATCTGACTATTGTGCCAAGATATTTAAGTTTCCTGCTATAATTTTCATAGTGCCAGGTGTTATAAACCTATGTCCAGGAGAGGCTGTGTATAATGCTATGAAATTTTTTATCGAAAACCAGACAGATATGGTTCTAGCTTCATTTTATAAGGCTATGGCCATAGCAGGAGCAATAGCCTTTGGGATATTGTTATCATCATCATTTTCAACATCCCTTAGAAGTTTTAGATCTAGAAAAGTTAAAAGAACTGATTTTACAAGGAGTAAAAAATGAAAGAAATAATATATTTAGCAGGTGGATGTTTTTGGGGAGTAGATGCCTACTTTAATAGTATAAAAGGTATTTTAGCTACTGAAACTGGCTATGCCAATGGAAATACAGAAGATACCTTCTATGAGAATTTAAAAAACACTGATCATGCAGAGACTGTAAAAATAAGCTATGATAGTGAAGAAATCTCACTTGTAAAAATTTTAGAATATTTTTATTATATAATAGATCCATTTTCAATAAATAAACAAGGTGGTGATATAGGACGTCAATATAGGACAGGAGTCTATAGCGATGATAGCAAAACCCTAGATATTGTAAAAGATTTTTTTGATAAAAAACAAGAAAAAGAAGATAGGAAAATAGAAGTAGAAATAGAGCCTTTGAGAAATTATATTAAAGCAGAAGAATACCACCAAGATTACCTAAAGAAAAATCCTAGTGGATATTGTCATATCAACTTAAATGATAAACCAGCTAGTCTATAATAATAAATTGCATATTTATTATAGATATTTTATAATACTTGTAGATGATCAATATAAGGAGTAGATATGAATATCAAAAAAACATTTATAACATCGGTGTGTACCTTTGCTATATTATTGCCAGAGGTTGCTCATGCTAAAGATATAGTATATTACGATGATTCTAATGTAGACCAGGTCCTAATAGATAATAATATGGCAAGTGAGAAACTAGAAAAAGAAGTAAAAGCAGATGATCTTATAAAAGATCTTGAAGTTAGGGAAACTAAAGATAAGGATCATTTAGAGAAAAATGAAGTGGCAGAAAAAATAGAAGAAGAAGTGGCAGATATTAAAACAGAAAATATAAAAGATCAAACTCCAAATAATAATGAAGCTTTATTACCAAAAACTGAGGTCTATGATAAGGTAGTGGATATGAGTGAGTATCAAACTCCAACTAAAATAGACTATGATTACCTATCTTCAAATATAGATGGGGCTATACTAAGGTCATCTATAACAGAAAAAAATAAAAAACTAAGCAAGGATAAGGCTGTAGATATTCATTATAATAATTTAAATTCTAGGGATATCCCTATAGGTTTTTACCATTACTCTAGGGCTGTAAATGAAAAAGATGCTATAAAAGAGGCTAACTTTGTTTTATCTATCATAAAAAACAAAAAGGTATCCCTACCAGTTTATATAGATATAGAAGATCATGATATCCAACTAAATCATAGTAGAGAAGATATATCTAAGGCTGCAAATGCCTTTACAACTACCCTTAGAAGAAATGGCTATGTTTCAGGAATATATTCTTATCCTTGGTTTGCTGATAAATATCTAAGTAAAAAGGTAAGAGAAGATAACGAGTTTTGGATAGCTGATTGGGCTAGCAAAGACTACCCATCATATAATTCTACTGATTTTGATTCATGGCAATATTCTTCAAAAGGTGGAGTTTTGGGATATAACTATGATATAGACAAAAATGTTTTATATAAAGACTACCCACTTATCATGACTGGAGTTTCCAAAAAAGGCCTAGATACTATAGCTGATGAGGTTATAATGGGCAAGTGGGGAGTTGGAAATGATAGGAGATTAAGACTAACTTATGCTGGGTATGATTATAACATTATACAAAATTTAGTTAATCTTAAGCTAAAAATCGCATAAGAGAAGGAGATTAAAATGGCTGAAATAAAATATGATATAGTAGAAAATCTTGGAGTTTTATCAACAAATGCCAAGGGATGGACAAAGGAGTTAAACCTAGTAAGCTGGAATGAGAGAGATCCTAAATATGATATTCGTGATTGGAATGAAGAGCATACTAGGATGAGCAAGGGTATTACTCTAAATAAGGAAGAAGCAGAAGTTTTAAAAAATATCTTATTAGAAGAATTTAACTAATAAATTAAGAGTAAATATGAAATTATTTAAGGAGGTCTAACCTCCTTTTTAATTTGTATTAAATTAATTTGAAAAGAGTATAATTATTTAGTAAACAAGTGTTTAATTTTAAGGAATTTAAAGTATACTAAATCGATAGGTGATTAAATGATTTATTTAGACTATGCTGCAACTAGCATAAAAAGAGAAGAAATTTTAGAATATATATTAAAAAATAAAGAAGACTTTGACGCAAACCCTGCTTCTAGCCATGCTGGTGGTAGAAGATCTAGGAAAGTGTTAGAAGAATCAAGAAAAAAGATTGCAAAAAGTATAAATGCAAAAAAAGATCAGATAATATTTACAGCTGGGGCTAGCGAATCTAATAACCAGGTCTTAAACTATTTTAAAGATGATAAAAAAATAGTTTCTAATATAGAGCATGATTCTATCTTAAATACCATAGATGATAAAAATACCCTTTATTTAAAGGCTGATGAGGATGGCTTAGTTAGCCTAGATGAGCTAAAAGAGATATTAGATGATTCGATAAAGCTTGTTTCTATAATGTATGTAAATAATGAAATGGGTGCCATAGAACCTATTATAGAAATAGGTCAATACCTAGAAGATAAGGATACATATTTTCATGTAGACTGTGTCCAAGCTTATGGTCATATTGATATAGATGTTGAGAAATTAAATTGTGATTTCATATCCCTATCAGGCCACAAGATAGGGGGTCTAAATGGTTTTGGAATACTCTATAGTAGGGGAAAAATAGATCCTTTTATTAAAGGAGGAGAGCAAGAAAAGGACAGACGTGCTGGAACCTCTTTTGTAATGGGAGCATATTCCATGGCAGAATCTTTTGAGAAGATGATAGAAGAAAGAGAAAAAATTAGATCAATCAAAAAGTATTTTCTAGAAAAATTAGATAAGTCAGGTGTAGAATATGAGGTAAATGGATCTTTTGAAAAAAGTGTGGACCATATATTAAACCTATATTTTCCAAATTTAAAGGCTGACTTTTTACTAACCTATATGGACCTAGCTGGTATATGTGCATCAGCCGGTTCTGCTTGTAGGGCAGGAACCATGGAGCCATCTAGGGTCATATCTAATCTATTTGATAAAAAAAGAGCAGAAAGATCAATTAGGTTCTCATTTGGATATACAAATACCTTTGATGAGATAGATAGGGTTGTTGATGTTATAAGGGAGGTTTCATAAGTGAAAGATAAAAAAGATACCAGGGTAGTTGTAGGTATCAGTGGGGGAGTAGACTCATCTGTAGCTGCCCTACTTTTGAAAAATGAGGGATATGATGTAGTTGGAATCTTTATGAAAAACTGGGATGATACTGATGAAAATGGGGTATGTACAGCAGAAGTAGACTATGAGGATGCAGTAGCAGTTGCCAACCAAATAGGGATCCCATATTACTCAATAAATTTTGAAAAAGAATACTATGATAGGGTATTTACCTACTTTTTAGATGAATATAAAAAGGGAAGGACTCCAAACCCTGATATAATGTGTAATAAGGAAATAAAATTCAAGGCATTTTTAGACTTTGCCAAAAACCTGGGGGCTGATTTAATAGCCACAGGCCATTATGCTAGGACTAGGAGAGAAGATGATAAAACTCTTATGCTAAGAGGAGTAGATAATAACAAGGATCAAACATACTTCTTAAGCCAACTTTCCCAAGATCAAATCAAAGATGTAATCTTTCCTATAGGAGATTTAGAAAAAAGTGAGGTTAGAAAAATAGCTAGGGAAAATGACCTTGCTACTGCAAATAAAAAAGATTCTACTGGAATTTGTTTTATAGGAGAGAGGGACTTCAACGAGTTTTTATCAAACTACCTACCAGCCAAACCAGGAAATATAGTAGATACTGATGGCAATATCCTAGGAAATCACGATGGACTTATGTATCATACCATAGGTCAGAGAAGAGGACTTGGTATAGGTGGTGAAGGGGCTGCATGGTTTGTTTGCGGCAAAGACTTAGATAAAAATGAACTAATAGTCTGCCAGGGAGCAGACAATCCCTTATTATTTTCAAATAAATTATATGGGTCAGAGCTTTCATTTGTAGATGAAGATATTATAAAAGATGAATTTGATTGTACAGCTAAATTTAGGTACAGACAAAAAGATATAAATGCCCATGTAAAAATTTTAAAAGATAATAAGGTAGAAGTTACCTATGATAATACTAAGGCAGTAACCCCTGGCCAGGCTGCAGTATTTTATGATGGAGATATTTGTCTAGGATCTGCAATAATAGATGAAGTTTATAATGGGGAAGAAAAATTAATGGTATAAGAGAGGGTGAGGACCCTCTTTTTTCATAATCTGTTATAATAAGACTAAAAAAGGGATAATACTTTGAAATTTGATATATATAATAACCCTTATCCATAAGATTTTGATAAAAAAGTTTATTTAGGAGCAACTGAGAAAATATCAGATGGATATATAAGTCTGTATTAAAATAGGAAAATATATAGCTTGATATAGATAAAACTATGGGGGAAAACTGTCTTAGATATACCAATATCTTACCTAAGTGTAAAATCTACTGATTATCTTCTAAGATATAATATAAAAAACAAAAGAGCAAGGAGATAGAAATGTCCTTGCTCTTTTAAATTCTTAAAATAATTTATATCTCAAGAAGTATAGGGGTATGGTCTTGCCTATCTCCTGAATCTATGATATCTGATTTTTTTATATCATCTTTGATCCTATCACTTACCAAAAAGTAGTCGATCCTCCAGCCTGAGTTATTGATCTTGCTTGTTTTTACCCTTTGGGCCCACCAAGTATACTTACCTTCTACATCTCCATTTATATGTCTAAAGGTATCAGTAAATCCTCTATCTAATAAGTTTGAAAAACCTCTTCTTTCTTCATCAGTAAAGCCTGGTGACATATGATTATTCTCTGGATGGGCTAGGTCTATTTCCTTATGGGCCACATTGAAATCTCCAGCTGCTATAACAGGTTTTTTCTTATCTAGGCTTTCTAGGTAATTAGCATATTTTTCATCCCAAACTTCTCTTAGGGCAAGTCTTTTTAGTCCATTACCAGCATTTGGTGTATATACTTGGGTAAAGTAAAAGTCATCTAATTCTAAAGTAATGATCCTACCTTCTAAATCCATAGTATCTGGTGCATCTATTAAGGGAAAATTTACATTTAATGATAGGTCTTTTTTATATAGACTCATACATCCTGCGTATGATTTTCTAGCCCCTTCCTTAGATGATACCCAAACATAGTTGTAGTCAGGGAAGTATTGCTTTAGTTTCTCCTCATGCTTTTTACTAGGTCCCTCTGCCTTTAATTTGGTTTCTTGGAGGGCTATTATATCTGCATCGTAGGATATAATGGTATCTATAACATCACGACTCATCTTAGCTCTAGAAGAATCACTAGTTAGGGCAGCATTTAATGAGTCAATGTTCCATGAAATAATTCTCAAATTCAATCTCCTTTTTTTACTATTTACTATTATTATAAGATACTTAAATATAATTTCAAAACTATCCTATGGATTAATCTACAAGGTAGAGAGTATAATCATAGGTGATTATTAGGTAAAGGAGATCTATATATATGACATTAGATTTAAAAGATGAATCTTTAGATCAGATAATAAAAATTAGAGAAGATATACATATGCACCCAGAAGTTTCAGAAAATGAGTATAGGACTACTGGGATTATTAAAGATTATTTATCAAAAATCAAGGGGATAGAAATCCTAGACTTTCCTATAGAAACTGGGCTAATCGCTAGGATTAATACAGGTAAAAAGGGTCAGTGTATAGCTATTAGAGCTGATATAGATGCTCTCCTACAAAAGGAAGAAACAGATATTAGCTATAGGTCATTAGAGCCTAGCATTATGCATGCATGTGGTCATGACTATCATACAGCAGTACTTTTGGCAGTTTCTAAATTGCTTGTAGAAAATATAGAGGATTTATCTGGTGATGTTATATTTATCTTTCAAAAGTCAGAAGAAATTACTACAGGAGCCAAGGAATATATAGACAAGGGTTTATTTGAAAAAGTAAAAATAGATAAGGTTTTAGGCCTACACAACTGGCCGGAGCTAGATTATGGTAAGGTTGTTATAAAAAAGGGATCTTTAATGAGTGCTAAGGTCAATTTTAAGATAGATATTATGGGACTGGGCCAACATGGGTCTATGCCACATTTAAACATAGACCCTATAGTTTGTGCATCTAATATAGTTATGGCCTTACAAACTATTATTTCAAGAAATACCAATCCCTTTGACTCGACAGTCCTTTCAGTAAATTCTATAAATGGGGGATCAGAAGATAATTTGGTTGTAGATAAAACAAGGATATCTGCTACAATTAGGTCCCTATCTGATAAAGCCTTGGATAAGGCAGTTACAAGGATGGAAGATATAGTCAAAAATATAAGCTCAGCCTACCAGTGCCAGTATAAAATAACTTATACAGAAAAAATTCCTGGTGTATACAATGAAGACTTTATGTATGAAAAAGTTTTAAAATCTGCAAAAAGTATATTAAATGATGAAGATATCATAAATGAAGGAATGAGTATGGCAAGTGAAGATTTCTCCTTTTATATGAAAAAAGTACCTGGATTTTTCTATTGGTTTGGAAGTGCAGATTCTACCCACAAAAAAGAAGCCCTCCATAGTAAAAATTTCTACTGCTCTAACAAGGCAATAAAACCTGCTGCTTTAGTTCTGGCAAAAGCTATAATAGATCTGGGCAGGGATAGTTAAAAAGAAAATAATGATATAAAAAGTATAGTGTATATATGATTTTAGAAGCTTATGAAAATATTAGACTTGATAAGTATATTTCAGATGAATATGAGGAGATACCTCGAGAGAAGATAAAAACATTTATCAAGGATAAAAAAATAAAAGTAAATAAAGAAAATAAAAAGCCTAGCTATACCCTAAAAGATGGCGATATCATAGATATAGATGATAGCCTATTTGAAAAGGTAGAGGTAGTTGCTGAAGATATTCCTATTAAAGTAGTTTATGAAGATAAAGATATAGCTGTTATTGATAAAGATGCAAATTTGATAGTTCATCCTGCAGGATCTATTGTAACAGGGACTTTGGTAAATGGCTTGCTTTATAAATATGGTTATGATGGTCTATCTCATATAGGTGGAGATGATAGGCCTGGTATTGTTCATAGACTCGATAAGGATACAACAGGTCTTATGGTTATTAGTAAAAATAACGAATCATATAAGTATATGAAGGGCTTATTTGAAAGAAGAAACATTTCAAAGACCTATATAGCCATAGTTCATGGAAATTTTGACCAAAAAGTTGGTAGGATAGAGACCTATATGGACAGGGATAGCAATAATAGGAGGAAAATGGCAGTAACAAAAACTGGAAGGATTGCCATAAGTGAGTATGAGGTCATAAAAGAAGTAGATGGATACTCCTTAGTTAAGATCCACATCATAACAGGTAGAACACATCAAATTAGAGTTCACATGACTCATATAAACCACCCTTTACTGGGAGATCCTGTTTATGGTAATGTAAAAACTAAATTTAACCTTGATCACCAGCTCTTGCACTGCTATAAACTTTCTTTTGTTGATATAAATGGAAATGACTTAAATTTTGAAGCAGAAGTCCATGAGACTTTTAAAAAATATCAGAAAGTATTAGGCCTAGATATATAATTAATTATATAATAAACATAACTTATTTTAAAAAAATTAAAACTTTCTTTTTGAAATATACTTTTTGGGTATATATAAATATGTGTTGGAAAAGAAAGGAATTAATAAATGAAAATAACAATTGGTGATTATTTACTAAAACGTCTAAAAGAACTTGAGATAAATCATATAATAGGAGAACCGGGTGACTTTAACCTAGAGTTTATAGAACAAATTTCACAAGATTCTGATATTGACTTTGTAGGTATGAGTAACGAGCTAAATGCAGCCTTTGCTGCAGATGGTTATGCAAATGAAAATGGTATATCTGCCCTACTAACAACCTATAGTGTGGGAGATTTAAATGCCCTAGGTTGTATAGCTGGATCTGTGGCTGAACATAGACCTATAGTTATAATATCAGGAACTCCTCCACTATTTGCCATGCGTCAAAGGATGATGACCCACCACACCCTAGCAGATGGAGATTATGAAAATGTGCGCAGGGCTATGGGAGAGTTTGTAGAAGATTCTGTTTTATTAACTCATGAGAATGCTCAAAGAGAGATAGACAGGTTATTAAAAATTGCCATAACATATAAGAAATCAGTAAATTTAGAACTACCATCAAATATAGCCTATCTAGAAATAGATGTTGATGATGATTTAAAACCACTAAAAGAAAATAAACATAAATCAGATGATGAGAGACTAGATAAGGCATGTCAAGAAATTTTAAATAGATTAAATCAAGCTAAAAACCCAGCATTTTTAGTAGATGAAGCCATATCTAGGTATGAAGCAACTGATAGTGTAGTTAAATTCATTGAAAAAACTGGTATGCCATTTGCAGCCCTTGCAACAGCCAAGGCCTATATAGATGAATCCCATCCTCAATATATGGGCATATATCAAGGTGATGAATCTGATGAGGGCGTTGATATTAAAATAGAAAATTCAGATTGCCTAATTACTGTTGAGCCAGTATTTATGCAGGCTAACAACGGTGAATTTACTGCAAAACTACCAGAAGATTCAATAATTATTTATTCAGATTATGTAAGTGTGGCTAAGGAAATCTTTGAGGGAGTTTATTTAGATGAGCTACTAGAGCTTTTACTAGAAAAAAGTAGCCAAGCCAAAGATATAAAAAATGTTAACAACACTAAAGAAAAAGACTTTGAATATAAAGAAGATAAGCTAATAGTTCAAGAGGACTTTTATGCTCAAGTAGCTAGGTATTTCAAAGAAAATGATGTATTATATGGAGAAACTGGTACAGCCAGCCATGGTCTTACTGAAATAAAAATTCCCCAAGGTGTAAAGCTAGTTAGAAGCCAAATTTGGGGATCTATAGGGGCCATGCTACCTATGCAAATGGGAGCTATGCTAAAATCTCCTCAAAAACGTCATATCCTATTTATAGGGGATGGATCATTCCAAGTTAGTGCCCAAGCCCTATCAAGAATGATTTATAACAAACAAAACCCAGTAATATTCCTTTTAGATAATGATGGATATACCATAGAAAGATATATAATGGGTATGAAAAGATCCTACAACGATATACCAAAATGGGATTACTCACTCCTACCAAAAGCCTTTAGTGATAACTCAAAGATGAAAACTGCCAAGGTAAGAACTCAAGGAGAACTTGAAGAGGTTCTAAAATCACTAGATGAAGTAAATGAGGGTATTATAATTACAGTTTATATGCACCAAGAAGACTCACCTGAGGTTATGATAGAATATGGTAAAAATAAGGAAGAGTTTAACTTTGGAGAAAGAGGACCAGAAAACCCTGAACCTGATTTTAAAAATGAAGATAAATAAATAATTGTTTAATATTTAAAAGATGCTTACCTTTAAAGGGGGCATCTTTTTTATATATAGTCTATCTGCTAGATATAATGCAAAGAAATGTGCAAAAGAAATAAAAGATAGAATTATTTTATTACATGCTCTGATTTTTAGTAATTTAAAAAATAAAACCAAAGCTAATTAAACCTTTATTTTTGATGTAATTTTACATAATTGTAACAAAACATTTGCTATAATATAATCAAGATTAATTTTACAATAACAACAAAAATAAGGGATTAACTAGGAGGTAATATTAATGGACTTATTTATAAACAAGTTAGTAAGTAGCGTAATTCAAATTATTTTGTTTGCCTTAATACCATTTATTTGGTGGATGATTAG
>JAPJPH010000147.1 GCA_030825745.1 Anaerococcus sp. | reverse complement strand
GTCAATAATCTTGCACCTAAGATTTCATTTGCATTTATCAAATGTCGTAAATATGCTCTAGAATAATTCTTGCAAGTATAACAATCACATTCAGGATCTAGCTTGTCAAAATCATCTTTATATGATGCATTTCTCACTACAAGTCTTCCATGTGAAGTTAGGGCTGTACCATTTCTTGCAATTCTTGTAGGTAGTACACAATCAGCCATATCTATTCCAGTTTCAAATGATTCAAATAAATAATCTGGTGTACCAACACCCATATTATATCTAGGCTTATCTTCTGGTATCATTGGTGTAGTAAACCTAAGTATATCAATCATTTGCTCTTTTGTTTCTCCAACAGAAAGTCCTCCTATTGAATATCCATCAAAATCCATTTCAATGGTTTTTTTTGCAGAATATTCTCTCAAATCCTTAAACATTCCTCCTTGGATAATTCCAAACAATGATTGGTTAGACTCTGAATTTTCTTTATGGTAAATCATACCCCTTTTAGCCCATCTTAAAGTTCTTAGCATAGAATCTTTAACATAATCATAGCTTTCATTAGCATCTACACACTCATCAAAACTCATCATAATATCACTACCAATATCATTTTGTATTTCAATTGATTTTTCAGGAGTGAAAAAATGTTTAGATCCATCAATATGGGACCTAAATAAAACTCCATCCTCAGATATTTTTCTTTTCTCAGCTAAGGAAAAAACTTGAAATCCACCACTATCAGTTAAAATTGGTCTATCCCAATTCATAAATTTATGTAGACCACCAGCTTTTTTCATTATTTCCATACCTGGTTTTAGATAAAGATGATATGTGTTGCCTAGAATAATTTGGGCTCCCATATCTTCTAAATCTTCTCTAGTCATTGTCTTAACAGTACCTACAGTCCCTACTGGCATAAATATAGGAGTCTCTATGTCTCCATGTTCTGTATGAATTATCCCGCATCTAGCATTTGAATATTTATCTTTTTTGATTAGCTCATATCTTAAACTCATAATTCTCCTTATTTTATAAACATACAGTCTCCAAAACTGAAGAATCTATATCTATCTGAAACTGCCTTATTATATGCATTTAATATAATATCTTTACTAGTAAAAGCTGCAACAAGCATAATAAGTGTAGACTTAGGTAAGTGAAAATTTGTTATTATAGCATCTACTACCTTATACTCAAAGCCTGGGTATATAAATATATCAGTATCTCCTGAATCAGCGACTATTTTCCCATTTTTCTTATAAACTGATTCTACAGTTCTAATACTAGTAGTACCAACTGCTATTACTCTTTTTCCATTTTTTTTACACTCATTAATAGTATCTGCTGCTTTTTGATCAAGAGTATAATATTCAGTATGCATTTTATGCTTAGTTACATCTTCAACATTTACAGGTCTAAAAGTACCTAAACCTACATCTAAGGTTAAGTAAGCAAGTTTAATACCCTTTTTTTCTATCTTATCTAGTAATTCTTTAGTAAAATGTAATCCAGCCGTTGGAGCTGCTACAGAGCCAGGATTTTTAGAATACACTGTTTGATAGTCCTCTGGATTTTCTAACTCTTCTTTGATGTATGGTGGAAGTGGAACATTTCCAAGTTTATCTAAGATTTCATTGAATATGCCATCATAATAAAATTCAACTATTCTATTTCCATCTTCTTTTATTTCCAAAACTTCACAAGTTAATTCTTCTGAAAAGATTACACGGCTGCCTACTCTCATTTTCTTGCCAGGTCTTACTAGTACTTCCCATTTATTTTCTTCTATATTTTTTAGCAAGAAAACTTCAATACTTTCTTCTCTATCTTCCCTATGTCCAAATAATCTGGCTGGTATTACCCTAGTATCATTCATCAAAAGACAATCGCCTTCTTCTAAATAATCATAAATATCATAGAAAAATTTATTTTCGATATCTCCAGTTTTCTTATTTAGAACCATCATTCGTGCTTCATCTCTTTTTTCAGATGGATGTTGAGCTATTAATTCTTCGGGTAAATAATAGTCAAAATCGCTAGTTTTCATTAATTATCCTCTTTTCTAATTCCATAATGTGTATACGCTTTTTTTGTTAGGATCCTTCCTCTGGGCGTTCTAGAAATAAATCCCATTTGAAGTAAGTATGGTTCATAAACATCTTCTATAGTTACATTTTCTATACCGGTTGAAGCTGCTATAGTATCAATCCCTACTGGTCCCCCATTAAAGTTTTCATGCATAGTTAAAATGATTTTTTTATCCATTTGATCTAAGCCTTTTTCATCAATTTCAAGTAACTCAAGCCCACTCTTACTTGTCTTATAGTCTATAACCCTATCAGCTTTTACATATGCATAGTCTCTAACTCTTTTTAATAATCTATTTGCAATTCTAGGGGTACCTCTACTTCTTTTTGCAATTTCTATAGCACCTTCTTCAGTTATTTCTATAGCTAAAATATCGGCACTTCTTTTTATTATTTTAGTCAAATCACTTATTTCATAAAGCGATAATGATAATAAAACACCAAACCTATCTCTTAGTGGAGCAGATAACATTCCTGACCTTGTTGTAGCACCAACGAGGGTAAACTTTTCTAAGTCGATCCTAATTGATTGTGCGTTAGGACCCTTGCCAACAATAATATCAAGAACAAAGTCTTCCATAGCTGAGTATAAAATTTCCTCAACAGACCTATTAATCCTATGGATTTCATCTATAAATAGGACATCTCCATGGGATAAATTAGTTAAAATACTAGCTAGATCAGATGGCCTTTCAATAGCAGGCCCGCTAGTAACTCTTAAATTAACCCCCAATTCATTTGCTATAATATTTGAAAGAGTAGTTTTTCCAAGTCCTGGTGGACCTTGTAATAAAATGTGATCTAATACATCATTTCTTTTTATAGAAGATTGAATGAAAATATCTAGCTTTTCTTTGGCCTTATCTTGACCAATGTAGTCTTTAAGCCATTTTGGCCTTATAGAATTTTCTAAAACCAAGTCTTCTTTTAATTCACTATTTCCTATTATTCTGTCATTACTGTCAAACATAAATAATTTCTACACCAACCTTTTTAAACATTCCTTAATTATTACTTCTAAACTTAAATCACTTGAATCAAACTCAGAAA
>JAPJPH010000146.1 GCA_030825745.1 Anaerococcus sp. | reverse complement strand
AAATTCACTTTCTTCAAGAGACTCATCTCCCATAGCTGGGCAACCAAAAGCAAAACCATCGTATTCACCTAGCTTTGTAGAATCAAACCCACTTACATAATAATTATCTACATCGATTCCATTTTCCCTAAGTCTTTGCTCAATAGCATTTGCCATCTCTTCTGTGTTACCTGTTCCTGACCAATAAATTACTGCTACTTTTGACATATTATTTCTCCTTTTCTTTTTTTATTATCAAACTATACAATAGTGATAATCATTATCATAAATTAATTAAAATTTTTTGAAAGCCCGTAATAATTTATACGAGCTTTCATATATTTTCTAGAAACTCTTATATTTTATTTTTATTAAATCCTTTTTTAGGATTGTGACCTGGGCAATCTTTGCAGCCACCAGGTTCATCATTTTGAATAAATCTTTTATATATTATAAAAGAACAAATGGCTAATATTATTATTAAAAGTATCCATGATTGTAAGTTCATATAATCCTCCTAACTATGAGCTAAGTTTGCTTGATAGTTTCTACTGTCTTTTGTTTCGTTAGCTGGTCTAAAGATTAGATATAGTAAAACTACTAGGCAAATTCCCGCAATTATTGTACCTACTGAGTAAACTCCTGTAGTAATCAATTGAGCAAATTGGTAATAAATAAAGGTAATTACCCAAGCAAATCCCATTTGATAAGCAACTGTAAGGGCTGTCCATTTTGCATCTCCCATTTCTGTTCTAATAGCTCCAACTGCCGCAAAACATGGCATACAAAGCATATTAAATAATAAAAATGCATATCCACTTATTGGAGAGCCTATGGCATTATTAAAGGCCACTAGAAGCTGGCTACTTTCTTCGGTAACTTCACTACCAAGCCCAAGAACAACTCCCATGGTTGATACAATATTTTCCTTAGCAAGAAAACCTGAAATAGTTGCAACAACTGCTTGCCATGTACCAAAGCCTAGTGGTTTAAATATAATAGCAAGGGCTGATCCTAGCACTCCTAGGATAGAGTCTCCCTCATCAGCAACTAGGTTTAATCTAAAGTCAAAGTTAGTTAAAAACCAAATTATAACTGCTGATAGTAAAATTAATGTTCCAGCACGTCTTACATAAGATTTTGACTTATTCCATACATCTTGAACAACTGATTTAGCCCTTGGTGCATGGTAGTAAGGTAGCTCCATAATAAATGGTGCTGGGTCTGCCTGAAAGCTTTTAAATTTCTTTAGGATAACCCCACTCATAATAATAGCAGCTATACCTATAAAATAAAAACTTAAAGTAATAAGTGCCCTATTATTTGGGAAAAATGATCCGGCTATTAAGGCAATTACAGGAAGTTTTGCAGAACAAGGCATAAATGATGTTGTCATTATAGTTATCCTGCGGTCTCTATCTGACTCAATAGTCCTAGATGCTTGGATGCCAGGAACTGCACATCCTGTAGAAATCATAGCTGGTATAAAGGATTTACCAGATAAACCAAATCTTCTAAATAGCTTATCCATAATAAAGGCTACTCTTGACATATATCCTATATCTTCAAGGATAGATAATAGAGCAAATAATACCATCATTTGTGGTAAAAATCCTATTACCGCTCCAAAACCTGCTAACATACCATCTGCTACAAGGCCAACTAAAATTTCATGTATCCCTATTGATTCTAAAAATGTTGCTGTAGCAGGTATTAGACTATCTGCAAAAAAGCCATTTACTGCATCAGTTAAAAGAGTGCCTGGAGAGTATTTAAATACAGAAAGTGAATATACTAAAAACATCACTAAAGCAAAAATCGGCAAGCCCCAAATTCTTGAGGTTACAATATTATCTATCTTATCAGTTGTAGATAATTTTGGCTCAGCCTTCTCTATTATCCTATCACTTAGAGCTTCTAGTTTTTCGTATCTTTCATTGATTATTATAGCTTCTGCATCATCATCATAGTATTTTTCGCAATCTTTTCTAACTTTAGCAATTTTTTCTAATTCATTATTTGAAAGACCAATTTTTTGAATCATTTCCTCATCATTTTCAAAGGCCTTGATTGTGAAAAATCTTCTTAAATCTTTTTCTACATGTGGGTCAACTATATCTCTAATATCTGCAAGTTTGTTTTCTAAATCATAAGAAAAATCTATAGGATGTGGGATATTTATATCATTTCTAGCATCTACAATTTCATTTATAAGACTATCTATCCCTGTATCCCTACTTGCAATTATTTCTACAACAGGACATCCTAAAAGTTCGCTTAAGGCCTCTTTGTCAATCTCATCTCCTCTAGTCCTTACAATGTCCATCATATTTAAGGCAATAATTGTAGGTATGCCTAGCTCTAAAAATTGGCTGGTTAGATATAAATTTCTTATTAAATTTGAACCATCAACCAAGTTTACCAATAAATCAGGTTTTTCATTTACTAGGTAAGTTCTTGCTACTTTTTCTTCCAAGGTGTAAGGAGATAGGGAATAAATACCTGGCAAGTCTTGGATGATAATATCATCATGGCCCCTTAGATTTCCTTCCTTTTTATCAACTGTAACTCCCGGCCAGTTTCCTACTCTTTGATTTGATCCTGTGAGGGCATTAAAAAGTGTAGTTTTGCCGCTATTGGGGTTACCTGCAAGTGCTACTTTATAAGTCATGCTTCCTCCACCATAATATTTTCTGCATCATTTCTTCTAATTGTCAGTTCAAAACCCCTTAGGCTAATTTGTATGGGATCGCCTAGTGGGGCTACTTTTCTAACAAAAACACCTGTGCCCTTTGTAAGGCCCATATCCATAATTCTTCTTTTGGCAGGCCCCTGGCCATTTATTTTTGCTATTGTTAGATTTTCGCCAACTTCGGCTTCTTTTAATGATTTCATAAGATTCCTCCTAAACTATATATGAGGGTATTTTCATACCTAAATTTTATAAAGCATTGATTTTTATATTTTATTAAAATATTTCTACAAAACCAATGGTCATTAACTGTGTTTTAGTATAACATATAAAATAATGATAATCAATATCATAGATCAATTTTTATAAATCAAAATTATATGATATAGTCTTGATATTTCAAGCTTTAGTTTAATTTATCATTTATTAATAAGTAATAATCACTCAACTTTTTTCAATATATTTTTTATAATCCCAATAATTTATAAAATTATCCTCTAAGCATTCTATTACAC
>JAPJPH010000145.1 GCA_030825745.1 Anaerococcus sp. | reverse complement strand
GATTATAACACCTGTTGATGCACATGCTTTTGATAATTCTTCAACAGCCATTGCATAACCTAGGTAGTCTCCACCTTCTCCGCCGTACTCTTTTGGAATAGGAATACCAAAGAAACCAGCTTCTTTTAGTTTTTCTTCTAGGATTTTAACAGATTCGCCTGACCATCCATAAGATCCAAAGGCTGCTGCTCTTTTATTTTTAAACTTAAGTTGTTTTAAAAATTCCATAAATCCTGCTACTGATGATAAGATCGAGTTAGATACTGTAGATGATCCCATTAATATAGCCTTTGACTTAAATACTTCAGTCATTATATCATTTTTATCATCTTTTGATACCTTCATTACCTTAACAACAGTTTCAGGTGATTGTTTGTGGATTTCAGCTGCTAGTCTGTGAGCAATTTTAGTTGTATTTTCCCACATTGTATCATATATAATAGTCACTTGGTCTTCTTGGTAAGAGTCAGCCCATTTAACATATTTTTCTATAATTTGACTAGGATTATCTCTCCAAATTGCACCATGGCTGGTTGCTATAATATCTATTGGTAGGTTAAGTCCTATTATCTCATCTAGTTTTTTTTGTAGAATTGGGGCAAAAGGGTTTAGAATATTTGCAAAATATTTCATAGCCTCATTATTTAATCTACATTGGTCTGCCTTATCGTTGAATAATTCTTCAACTGCCAGATGTTGACCAAAGGCATCATTTGAAAATAAGATATTATCTTCAGTTAGGTAGGTAGCCATTGAATCAGGCCAGTGAAGCATTCTCATTTCAACAAAAACTAGTTTCTTGCCATTACCTATATCTAGGCTATCTCCAGTCTTAACAACATTTAGATTCCAACCTAGATCTCCATATTGGCCAGTCAATGATTTAACAGCGTTGGCTGTACAATATATAGGTACATCTCCAAGCTCTTCCATCAAGGACTTTAGAGCTCCTGAGTGATCTACCTCACTATGGTTAACTACCACATAGTCAACCTTAGCTAGGTCTATCTCACTTTTTAGATTCTCAACATAATAATCCTTGTGAGGGGCATAGACAGTATCAATTAGTACTGTCTTCTCCTCTTCAATAAGGTAAGCATTTTGGCTAGATCCATTATTTATTGAATAATCATCTCCATGGAAAGTAGTTAGTTCCCAATCAATGTAGCCTATCCAGCTTACATTATTTTTAATTAATTTTCTCATTATTCCTCACTACTAATGCAAGAAACTGGACAGCCTTCTAGAGCTTCATTTGCAGCATCTATGTATTCTTCTGCTACATCTTCATCTATTGCACTAGCGACACCTTCATCAGTCATTTGGAAAACTTCTTCACATGTTGATTCACACATTCCACAACCGATACATTGATCTTGATCTACAAAATATTTCATATATTCCTCCTTATTATTCGGGATTACACCCATGTCTTTTATATACCCATAATACAATAAATTTATCTTTTATTCATTGATCCATATCAAGATTTTTTATAAGTCATCTCTAGGTAAACTCCGAGTAAAACAGTAACTACTGCCCCGACTATAGCCCCCACAACTGGAGTAAATAAGATCATAGATCCTAGCATTATTAATATAGAATATAAAGGTCTTACCCCAACACTTTTTCCTAAGATAATAGGTTCTAAAACTTGCCTTGCTATAAAGGTAGCTACATAAGTTATTATTAAAATTATAGCCAGATTTTTATCATTATTTAAAAGCTCTATTATAGCCCAAGGGATAAAAACTATACCAGAACCTAATATTGGTAGGATATCTATTATACTAATTATTAGGGCTATTAGGATAAAATATGGAATTTTTCCTATATAAAGACCAAGTGCTATTATAATAAATGAAACTATGATAGATATTAGTTTTGCTTTGATATATTTTTTTAAGGATATACCACTTCTGCTTAGAAATTCTTTTAAAAAATCCATATTACTTTCTCTCTTTTACATCTTTCATCTTTTTATTATAATCTTTTCTAACTTTTTTTAAGTCTTCCCCTCCGATAAAATACAGGGTTGCTGCTTTTCCAATAGCTCTAGTTCCTGCTGCAGCTACTGTGGAGCTAACTATAGATCCTGATGTTGGAAATAGCAGGTTTAAGAGCTTGGAGCTTTGTTGGGCCACATATCTAAAGGCAACTCCTGCAACACCTACTGAGGATAGGCTAAGGAGAAATTCCTTACTAGTTTTTAAACTAATATCCCTACCTGATAAACTTGCTATTATAGATACCATTACCGCCTGCATACTGGTTAATAGATAAATGTCTGATATTGGTATGGGACTTAGGGCAACACTGGCAGCCAAGGCGGAAAATACGTCAACAAGATTATTAGCTAAACTTATACTAACATTTTTTATCCTACTTACTAGCATAAGCCCCATTACAGCTGACCTATCTTTAATAGAATCTAGAAGGATATCTATAAGTTTGTCTATATTATATCTACCATCAAAATCTATCTTTAATTTTTCTAGGTCTTTTTCTTCTAGAAGGTTTATTTTACTTGCCTCTATTGGCTTACCCTCATAGGAGAAATCTAGGAGTGATGATATAGGTAAGAGGTAAATTATTTCAAGTTCTTCTTTTTTTATAATTTCTTTGTAATATTTCGTTACCTCATTGATATTATCAATTTTACTTTTTGGATAATCAGCCACATTTTTAATCCTAGCCGGTGCTAGTTGGTCAATCTTGTTTATTAGAACTATAACTGGTAGTTTTATGCCATTTTTCTTGGTAAAATCATCTGAAATTTCTTTTAAAAATTTAATATCAGCTGAGACATCATCTCTGTGGCTTGCATTTAACATATATATACATATATCAGGAGTAAATTTATTTATTTCTTCTATCAAAGCTTCTTCTGCACTCTTTTTATCATCTAGAGCAATAGATTCCTTTAATCCCCTGGTATCTAAAATTTCAAGCAGAGTTTGGCCATTGCTTTTATATTTAAAAACATCTACTTTCTCAGTTTGAGAATAAACATCATTTACCTTAGCCGAATAAGACCCTATCATAGCATTTATAAGAGAGCTTTTACCCACACCGGTCCTGCCCATAAGTAATATCCTAGGTGCCCTCTTATTTGCTATATCATCCATAAGATTAGTCAAAGAAGTATCATTTAAAATTTTTTCTTTTATAGAATTTTTACAAGACTTGGGTATAGCAT
>JAPJPH010000144.1 GCA_030825745.1 Anaerococcus sp. | reverse complement strand
AGCTTCATTTCTAGCTTCATTAGTAATCTCATGTTCAGATACAAGTCTTTGGAATTTAGACCTTGCTTGTTCTTTGATATTGTTTATTTCATTTTCAGCTTGGCTAATTCTTTCATCTGCTTCAGTTTTAGCCTCACCTATAATTCTATCTTTCTCATCAGTAACCCACTGAGCTTGTTTTATCTCCTCTGGTAGGGCATCTTTCATTTCGGTTAAGATTTCATAGATTTCATCAGGATTTACTGAAACCTTTCTTGAAAAAGGAACTGATGATGCATCATCCATGATATCTTCCATTTCATTTATTAAGCTTATTAATTTATTATCTGCCATTTCATCCCCCTAATAATTAAATTTTTCTTTAATTTTATTTTCTACATTTTTACTAACAAAAGAAGAAACATCACCTTTAAATTGTGCAACTTCTCTAACTCCACTTGAACTAATATAGGAATAATTTGGGTCACTTAATAAAAATATTGTTTCTAAACCATCTAATAGTTTGGAGTTAAAACTTGCAATACTTTTTTCATATTCGTAGTCTGTAACTTCTCTAAGTCCTCTTGCAATAGTATAGATTTCTTCTTGCTTTGCAAAATTTATTAGCAAGCCATCAAAAGATTTGATTTTAATATTACCTAGATTTTCATTGTTAACTTCTTCTTTTATTATATCTACCCTTTGCTCTATAGTAAATAGTGTTTTTTTATTTTCATTAATTAAAACAGCCACGACCACCTCATCATACATTTTAGATAATCTTCTAATTATATCTAAATGTCCAATTGTTAAAGGGTCGAAACTTCCTGGATATATTACTTTCATTTTATATATATTTTTATTTTTTTCCTTCCATAAGATTTTTCTTTAATTAGATCTATTTGATCATTATCAGAAAAATCCAAATCCATATCAGACTCAGTAATTATTATACCCCTATCTTTTATCAAGTCATATTCTAGTATCAAGCTAATTGATCTGTTTAACATGTTACTATCATAGGGAGGATCTAGAAATATGTAATCAAATTTTACACCATCCTCCTTATATAATAGTAGGGCTTTTCTAAAATCAACCTTACTTAACTTATAAGAATTAGTATCTAATTTATCCAAATTATCTTTTAATGAAGTAAATACTCTAGAATTTCTCTCATTAAAATAAACAAAACCAGCTCCACGAGATAGAAATTCAATACCCATCTGGCCTGTACCTGCAAATAGATCTAAGCTTATAAAATTTTCTTTGTAGGGATAAAGCATATCAAAGATTGCTTCTTTTACTTTATTGTCGGTTGGTTTTGACACATTTGATTTTGGAGATAATAATTTTAGTCCCTTATATTTTCCTGCTACAACTCTCATCAATTTAACACAATCCTTTGTTCATTATCAAAATCTTTAAAAATTTCTTTTATGTTAACATCTACCATATTATTTTTTTTAGTATAATCAAATATTTCAAAGGCCTTATTAATCTCATCTTTATTCATATTTAGGTAATTAATCTTAGATAGGTTTTTGCCGTGCTGGATAAAGGATAAAATTTTACCCCCACCCCTTAATTCGAAGTCATATTTTGCTATTTCATAACCATTTTGACTCTTTTCTAGAATGCTTAATTTATTGGTAGGTGAGGTATTTTTGCTTAAAAGAAAGCAATAAGACTTATACTTTCCTCTACCAACCCTTCCTCTTAACTGATGTAGGGTTGATAAACCGAACTTATCGGAATTATATACTATAATGAAATTTGCATTAGCTACATCTATACCTACTTCTATTACGGTAGTTGCAACTAGTATATCTATTTTTCCTTCATTGAAATTATTTAATATCTCATCTTTTTTATCTGACTTTAATTTTCCATGCAACATTTCAATATTCTTATCTTTAAAATTTTCTTTGATAGTTTCAAATACTTTTATCAAGGAATATTCATCATCTGAATCAATCGAATTTGTAACTACATATCCTTGCCTACCACTAGCTAAAAATTCACTTATCCTGTCAAATAAGATACTAACTCTATTATAACTAACTATATGGGTGTCTATGGGTATCCTGCCTTTGGGTAGCTCTGTTATTTCAGATATATCTAAAATCTCAGATAGTTTTAGTGAAATGGTTCTAGGTATTGGTGTAGCAGTCATAGTCAAGTAATTTATAGATTCTGCCTTATTAGCCAAGGCAGATCTTTGACCGACCCCAAACCTATGTTGCTCATCATTGATAGCTAACTTTATATTTTTAAATTTAACATCTTCTTCTATAATGGCGTGAGTTCCTATTAAAATGTCAATATCTCCATTTTTAAGATCTTCTTTTAACTTATCCTTATTTCTAGTTGATCCTGTCAATAAAGATACTTTTAACCTGAATTTTTCAAATAAATCTATATTTTTATTATAATGTTGACTAGCTAATAGCTCTGTAGGGTTTAACATAGCTGATTGATATCCATTTATTGCAAATATTATCATTAGTATAACAGCTATTATTGTTTTTCCAGATCCAACATCCCCAATCAGTAATCTATTAAAGCTATAGTCCTTATCACAATCAGCTAATATCTCTTTTAGGGCTAATAATTGTGACCTAGTTAGGGAAAAGTCTAGGTATGATAAGATCTCTTCTAAATCATATTTTAACTTAAGGGCTTGATATTTACGTGATTTACTTTTTAAAATATCTAGGATGTATAAGTCTTTTAAAAAGTCCAAAATTTTAATATCAGATTTACTCTTAGTCAAATTCTCTATACTAGTAGGTTTATGGATTTCAACTAGGCAGTCATACCTAAATTTTAAATTGAATCTTTCTAAAATTTCATTGTTTAAAAATTGCTCACTAGGGTCAAATTTTTCAAGGGCTTTACCTATAAATCCCTGGAGTTTTTTATTTGTTATATCGCTAGTCAAAGAATATATCGGAAAGATACTGCCTATGGTGGTATCCTCTTGATTACAAAATTCAGGATTTACTAGTTCATAGAAGTTATTGTTAAGCTTTATTTTACCAAAAAATTTATATACTCTACCCTTTTTAAGGGCCCTAGGTCCAAATCGGTCATTGAAAAATAAAACTCTTACTTTTTTTGTATCTTCACTAGTTATATTTGAGTAATCTATACCATATATATATGAGAGATATCCTTGTTTAGTTTTTTTTGTAACTAAATTTGAACTAATCTTTATTAGAAA
>JAPJPH010000143.1 GCA_030825745.1 Anaerococcus sp. | reverse complement strand
CTCACACTCCTGCAGCCAACTGGTTTATAGGTAACTTACAAATACCAACTTCATGGTTTGATTCCTTAAATGACCTAGCCTGTATCCTACTAGGACCTTTGTTAGGTGCTTATTGGGAAAGACGTGCTAAATCTCCTAAGGGTGACCTATCAATGTTTCAAAAAACCTCACTTGGTATGATCCTAATGGGTATTACTTATATAATATTTGGCTTAGCTGAAATAACTAGAGGAGAAGGCCAAGCAAATATCATGTGGATTATAGCCGTTGGAATAATCCTATCACTAGGAGAGATGGTATTTTCACCACTTGGAAACTCATTTATATCAAAATTCTCACCACCAAAATTATTATCTATGATGATGGCAGTATGGGCTTTCGCAGTGTTTATATCAGGAAAATCCTATGGATATATATATCAGTTTACTCTAAAATTTGATTATGCTAAAATCCAATTTGTTATAGCAGCCATAGCTATAATAGGTGGTATAGTCCTACTTTTATTGAATAAAAAACTTCAATCTTTAGTTATAGAAAATAAGGAGAGTATCAATGAATAATCAAAGATTAAACAAACTAATTGAAAAGATGAAAAATGAAGGGATAGATGAAATACTAATCTCAGACCCAGTAGCTATATTTTATTTTACAGGCAAATGGATATTTCCTGGAGAAAGACTTCTTGTTTTATATGTAAATACAAGATCTGATAGAAAGCTTATTATAAATGAGCTCTTCCCTCAAGATGAAGATAAAGATTTAGAGTATGTTTGGTACAATGATATAGATGATAGTGTAAAAATCCTAAGCGAAAATATGATTGATGGTAAAGTAGTTGGGGTTGATAAAAACTGGCCATCAATGTTTCTATTAAAACTTCAAGAAATATTTGCAGATAGGGATTATAAAAATGGATCTATCCTAGTAGATGAACTTAGACTTATCAAAGATGAAGAAGAAATGAAACTAATGAGAGAATCATCTCTAATAAATGATAAGGTAATGGATGATTTAATTTCTTGGACTAATAAAGGACTTAGTGAAATCGAGTTAAGTAAGAAAGTAGAAGAAATATATAAAAACCATGGAATAGATTCAATGTCTTTTGAGCCAATAACAGCCTACGGTAAAAATGGGGCAGACCCTCACCATGTTACAGATGATACCAAGGGAAAAGTTGGTGATTCAGTTGTATTAGACATAGGTGGTATGTATAAAAATTATGCTTCAGATATGACTAGGACTGTTTTTATAGGGGAAGTTTCAGATAAACAAAAAGAAGTTTATGAAATAGTAAAAGAAGCCAACCTTAGAGGAATAGCTGCTGCCAAACCAGGGGCTAAGATGAGCGATGTTGATAAGGCATGCAGGGACTATATCACTGAAAAAGGCTATGGAAAATATTTCACCCATAGAACAGGTCACTCCATAGGATTAGAAGATCACGAATATGGGGATGTTTCAAGTGCTAATGATAGCATAATTAAACCTGGCCAATGTTTTTCAGTTGAACCAGGTATCTATATACCAGAAGAAAACTTTGGAGTAAGGATAGAAGATCTAGTCTTAATAACAGAAGATGGATGTGAGGTATTAAACAAATATCCAAAAGACCTAGTGGTTGTTTCTAATGATTAGTGAAGGATATATGCCATTTAAAAATGGCAAGACCTACTATAGGATAGTAAATAAAGAAGGTTCTAAAACCCCTTTAATACTTCTTCATGGAGGACCAGGATCTACCCATAACTACTTTGAAGTTTTTGACCACCTTGCTATAGAAGATGATCGACCTATAATAATGTATGATCAAATAGGCTGTGGCAAATCATTTGTTGATGGTGATGAAACTATTTTTAATAAAGAAACCTGGAGTGAAGAGCTTATTGCCTTAAGAGAATATTTAAAGGTAAAAAATTGCCATATCCTAGGCCAGTCTTGGGGTGGTATGCTTTTAATAATATATGCAGTAGATAAAAATCCTAGCTCTTTAAAATCTCTCATCCTTTCATCAACCTTATCATCTGCCAAACTATGGAGAGAAGAGAACCTAAAAAGAGTAGATCTACTCCCAGATGATATGAAAAAAGCTATCTATGATGCTGAAAATAAGAATGATTATAGCAACGAAAAATACAAAGAAGCCATAGACTTATTTATGCAAAGATATTGTGCTAAAGAATATGATGAAACTGATCCAGAATGTCTAAGAAGAAAGAAAGTATCAGGTGCTAAATCATACCTAATAGCCTGGGGAGAAAATGAATTTACTCCAACAGGAACACTTGCAGACTATGAATACACTGACAAACTTAAAAATATAAAAACACCAACTTTAATAACAAGTGGTTCATGGGATCTATCTACACCATATATAGCAAAAACCATGCACGATAATATAGAAAATTCCAAATGGGAATTATTTCAACATAGCAGACATATGCCTTTTGTAGAAGAGCATGAAAAATATGTTAGTATCCTAAAAAATTGCCTAAATGAAAATGACAAAATATTAATATTTAAAATACTAAAAACGACCCTCGGGTCGTTTTTTTATACGCTTATTACTTTTGCTAAAAAACTAAAATATAAGCTATGTTATAATATTTATATAAAGATAAGGAGAGTTTATGAAAGTAATAATATCCCCAGCCAAGAGATTTAAACATTTTAATAACTATAAAACAGAAGGGCTTATATATCCAGAAAAAACAAAAAAACTTGTAGATGATATAAAGACTCTTTCCATGAACCAAATAGGAAACTTAAATAAGACCAATGACCAACTTACAGAAAAAGCCTACTATGATTATCAAGATTTTGACTTTGATAAATTAGATAATCCAGCTATTTTCTCCTACAATGGTCTAGTCTTTAATCAATTTAGTGAAGAAGACTTTGATGATTATGCCTACTTAAATGAGCACGTTTATATAATATCTGCCCTCTATGGCCCCCTAAAACCCTTTACTGGTATTAGAGATTATAGGTTATACTTTGACAATGATAGGTATGACCTTTACGATTTTTGGGGTAGTGATATCTATAAAGAAATTTTCAAAGATAAAGAAGTCGTTATAAACCTAGCTAGCAAAGAATATTCCAAGACTATTAGAAAATACCTAAAAAAAGATGATGTATTTATAGATGTAGACTTTAAAGATGAAAAAGATGGCAAGGTTAGATCTATTGTAGCTTGGACTAAACA
>JAPJPH010000142.1 GCA_030825745.1 Anaerococcus sp. | reverse complement strand
TAATATTAAATTAATTTATTACATTTAAAAAGCTTCTTTATTAAAATCAATTTTTACCTATGGTTTGGATATGAATATTAATTTTTATAGGCATGAGAAAGAGTTTGAAATTATTAGTGATATTAATTCATTCTTTGAAGCAAATATGAAACTTTTGAACAGAGATATTTTCAACCAACTATTTTATGAAGATGGTTTGGTATATACAAAATCAAAAGATGAACCTTCAACATCTTATACCAATAAATCAAATGTAAAAAACTCTCTAATCGCAAATGGTTCGATAATAGATGGTGATGTTGAAAACTCTATTGTTTTTAGAGGGGTAAACATTAAAGAAGGAGCAATGGTAAAAAATTGCATAATATTCCAAGATACAGTTATTTCCGAAGGTGCCATTTTAAATTATGCCATTACTGGCAAGGGTAGCTATATAGACAAGAACCTAAGACTTTTTGGAAATAGATCACATCCATTTTTAACTGGTAAAAATGAAAAATTAGAGCAAAGGAGATAAGAGTGAAGGTCTTATATCTAACAGGTGAGGCAGATCCATTTATAAAGACTGGTGGTCTGGCAGATGTTGCTGGGTCTTTACCAAAAGAATTAGTAAAAAAAGGTGTTGATATTAGAGTTGTCCTACCCTTATATAAAAAAGTTAGTCAAGAATATAGGTCTCAGATGCAAAAAATCACTGAGTTTTATGTAGATTTAGATTGGAAACACCAATATGTAGGAGTATACGAGCTAAAGTGGGATAAGGTTACATTTTATTTTCTAGATAACCTTGAATACTTTGATAGGGACAATGCTTATGGATATGATGATGATTGTGAAAGATTTCTATACTTTTCAAAGGCTGCTACCCTTTTAGGTAAGTATATAAATTTTAAAGCAGATATAATACATTCAAATGATTGGCATACTGCTATGGCAAGTGTTTTTGTAAATGATTTTAGGATAGGCGATAGCTTTTATGATGAAGTAAGAACAGTTTTAACTATTCATAACCTTAAATATCAGGGAATATTTAACTCTGATTACCTAAAACTTTCAGGATTAGATGGTAGATATTTTAATGAGAATGATTTAAAATATTATGATTCAATTAACTTTTTAAAAGGTGGAATTGTTCATGCAAATTATGTAAATACAGTCTCAGAAAACTATGCTAGAGAAATTCAATATCCATTTTATGGAGAAGGTTTAGATGGAATTATAAGAAAATATAACAATAAACTTACTGGAATAGTAAATGGTATAGACTATGATATCTGGAACCCGGAAAAAGATGAATTCATAGCTTCAAATTATAGTATTAAAACCCTAGATAAGAAGGTTGAAAATAAACTGGCCCTACAAGAAATGTATGGACTTCCTAAAAGAAGTGATGTACCATTAATAGGTATATGCTCTAGACTAACACAAATGAAAGGATTTGACTTAGTTAGATATATCTTAGATGAATTACTAAAAGAAGACATACAATTTGTTATCCTAGGTACAGGAGATAAGACCTACGAAGAAATGTTTAAATACTTCGAATGGAAATACAACGATAAGCTTAGAGCTAGGATTTATTATAATTCTCATGAAAGTCACAAGATATATGCGGCAAGTGATTTTTATATGATGCCATCTATCTCTGAGCCATGTGGTATTAGCCAACTGATAGCTATGCGATATGCTTCTTTACCTATAGTTAGGGAGGCTGGAGGCTTAAAAGATACTGTTACACCATTTAATGAATACACAGGAGATGGTGATGGTTTCTCCTTTGCCAATATTAATGCTCATGAGCTATTATTTACAAGTAAAAAGGCTATTGAGATATATAAAAATGATAAAGAAACTTTTAGAAACTTGCAAATTAATGCAATGACTAAGAAAAATGACTGGGAAATGTCAAGCGAAAAATATTTAAACTTATATGAAAAAATCAAATCATAACAACAAACTAACAGAAGAGATATTATTAAAAAGAATACAAAATTACTTGTATTCTTTTTATGCAAAAAAACTAAATAATGCTAGAATAAATGAAATATATGATTGTTTGTGCAAGGCATTAATGCAAGATATTGGAAAGAATTGGGAATACTCAAAACGAAATTCCATTGATAAGAACTTTTATGCTTATATACTTAGTTTTGAATATATTCCTGGTAGATTTATAGAAAAAAATATATACAGGCTTGGAATAAAAGATATTGTTAAAAATGTTTTAGAAAAAATAGGCCATGATTATGATACAATAATAAACTTTGAGAAGGAAGCAGACCTAGGTATAAGTGATATTGGTATAGGTGCAAGTTTTTTGATATCTAAACTTGCAGATTTAAATATAAATTCTATTGCTTATGGCTTAAGATATGAAAATGGTAATTTAAAACAAAAAATTGAAAATGGTAGGCAAGTGGAATATACCAACTATTGGCTAGAGCAAGGATCTAACTGGGAGCATAAAAAAGCATTCACTTATCAAATCAATATTGACCAAAGAGATCATAAATCCATTGCTTATGATATGCCTATTTTAAATGAAGATGGTAGTTTTATTTCAACCTTGAGATTGTGGCAATGTGAACCTGTTAATCCAATTAATTATCAAGATTTTACTAGAGGGGATTTTTTTAAAGCTTATGATGACTTTATAAATTCTAACTCTATAAACCAATTTTTATATTTAGATGATTCTTCCTATGATGGTAAACTACTTAGATTGAAGCAAGAATATTTTTATGTAGCCTCATCTATAAGAGATATTTTCAGAAGACATTTAACTTTATTTGACAGCTTAGATTACTTTGATGAAAATGTTAGGATTATCACTAATGATATTCATCCTACTTTAGCTAGTGTTGAATTTATTAGATTATTAGTAGATGACCATAATATTAGCATCTCTGATGCAGTTTTTATTGCTAGAAAAGTATTTACACATATTGCAGTTTCTATAACTGATGATACCCTAGAATCATATCCAATAGATATGATAAAAAGAATTAATCCTAATATACTAGCTACAATCGTTGAAATTGATAAGAATTTAAAATTAAATGGCATTAATTTGAATTTGATAGAAAATGGAACTGTTTATTTTAGAAATTTAAATATTGCCTTATCTGAAGATTATATTTACCTATCTAAAATATTAAAAGATAAAAAAACGGGATCAAAATCTTTTAAATATACTAATTTAGGTGTAGATAG
>JAPJPH010000141.1 GCA_030825745.1 Anaerococcus sp. | reverse complement strand
GAGCAAGAAAGCAAAGTAATTTTTTCACTTGGGTGGGTATTAAAGCAGTTGAAGATAAAAATAGAAAACAGTCAATAATGTATTCTATACTAATAATGATTTTATTTAGTGCTCTTTCTATTTTTATTCTTTTTTCCTTAAAAGGCATAAAAACCGCAACTTTTGATTTCAAAGGTCTAGGTATATCTGCACTTCCTGCTGCCTTAGTATATGCAATATTTAATACTTCATTTCCAGAAGAATTATTTTTTAGAGGATTTTTGCTAAAACGATTGTCAAATAAATTTGGTTTTAAAGTTGGCAATTTAATTCAAAGCATCTTGTTTGGAATTATTCACGGAATAATGTTTTTTCAATTAGTAGGTGGAGTAAAAGCAGTGCTAATTATATTATTTACTGGTGCAGTTGGTTATGCAATGGGTGTAATTAATGAGAAGAAATCAAATGGTTCTATACTTCCAAGCTGGTTTATCCATGCGATGTCAAATATTTTATCATCCCTTATATCAATGTTTTCTTTAATATAGAAAAATTAGAATTTTTAGTATAATTGTTTTTTATTTAATGTAAAATGTACTTGGGTTATTTTCTCCTTCCTAACCAGCCTATGAATGATTTTGTGCCATTTTGTGAGTATTTAGATAAATTAGATATAGATACCAGTGGACTAATAGGCTTTCTAGATTGGAAATTACTAAGCCTTGATATAAGAAAAGATTCATTTTATAGTGCAATTCCTAGCTTTATAGTAGATGCTTTTAAAAATAAGTTTGGCAGGGAGAAATTAATTAATGCCAGCCATATATACCTAAGTCCTAGTTACGGGGCAAGGTCTACTAATAATGCCAATGAAATTGCTAGGTATGAATATGGAGCGTCATTAGCATCAGATGCCCTATTAACTGCCTATGATCATTTAAGTGAGGGAGTTTCAGCTGAAATCACCCTAGAAGATGATAAGCTAATAGAAGATATAAAAACTAAGTATCCAAAATTATGGCATAGAATAGAAAATAGAAGAGAATATATAAAAAATGAATTAAATATTAACTTGGATAAATCAATCCTACCCCTTGCATCTACCTTAGCCTACCTTAGACCCCTTATGCTAAATAAAGATGTAGCTCTAGTTCGTAAAGATAAGGCTGATTAATTATACCAATTAGCTATCCTACTAAAATCTTAAAATAAGATAAAACTTTATGCTATAATTTAAGTAAGAGATGTTTAGATAAAGTATAAGGAAAATATTATGTATTCAAAAACAAATACTACAACCCTAATTGGTCTAGAGGGGAAATTAGTAGAAGTAGAAAGTGATATAACAAGTGGGTTGCCTGCCTTTAATATAGTAGGTCTACCTGATAGCTCCATAAAAGAAGCCAAAGACAGGGTAAGAGTTGCCCTAATAAACTCTGGCTACAAATTTCCCCAAGGAAGGATTACCATAAACCTATCTCCTGCAGACCTTAAAAAGGAGGGGACCCAGCTAGACTTACCCATAGCCATATCCCTACTGGCGTCCATGGGAGTTATAGGTTTAGACTATGGTGATTATATATTTTTGGGAGAACTTTCTTTAGACGGTAGGATAATGCCAGTTAGAGGAGCCCTAGCCATGGTAATAGCAATGAGGTCAATGGGTTTTACAAATTTTATAATTTCAGATAAGAATAAGGATGAGTGTGCGATAATATCTGATATAAATATATTCCCTTTTGAAAAAATCAATGATATAGTTTCATTTTTAAATAAAGAAAAAAATATAGATCCCTACAAGGTATCCTTAGGAAAGATAAAAAAAGACAGGGTGTATGACTATGATTTTAAAGACCTCTATGGTCAGGAGAACCTAAAAAGAGCCCTACAAATTGCAGCAGCAGGCAATCATAACCTACTAATGATAGGGCCACCTGGATCAGGTAAGAGTTTTTCTGCCAAACATCTACCTACCATCCTCCCAGATATGAGTTTTGATGAGAAGGTAGAAGTAACAAAGATATATTCAATAACTGGTATGCTAGATACCAGTAAATTAGTAGAAGAAAGACCATTTAGATCACCCCACCATTCATCCAGTGAAGTAGCTCTAATAGGGGGAGGTCAGGCTATACCCAAACCAGGGGAGATAACCCTAGCCCACAAAGGGGTATTATTCCTAGACGAGTTTCCAGAATATAGGAAAAATGTTATAGAAGCCCTAAGAGAGCCCCTAGAAAATAAAACCATAAATATAGCCAGAGCCCAGGCCAGTATAAAATATCCAGCAGACTTTATTTTAATAGCTGCTATGAACCCTTGTCCATGTGGCAACTATGGCAATCCCTTAAAAGATTGTACATGCTCTATGAATGAAATAAGAAGATATTTAAACAAAATATCCTCTCCAATCCTAGATAGGATAGATATCCATATAGAAATAAAACCAGTCAAATTCGATGAGCTAAGCAACAATCAAATATCAAAAGATTCTAAAACTATGAAAGAAGAAGTAGAAATAGCCAGATCTATTCAATACAATAGATACATAAATGAGTCTATTTCAACCAATAGTGAACTATCTAGCAAGCAGATGAAAAAATATATAAAACTTTCTGAAAAAGTAGAGAATATAGGAAAACTTGCCTTTGATAAATATAACTTCTCAGTAAGGTCTTATAATAAAATAATAAAAATGGCAAGGACTATAGCAGACCTTGACCAAAGCCAGGAAATATTAGATAAACATTTGCTAGAGGCAATTAGGTATAGGGCCCTAGATGACAAATATTGGAGCTAGTAATGTTAGATAAAAAAGATATAGAAATAAGGATAGATAAATATATATATGACCTAATAGACCTAGCCTTAGAAAATAGGGCTAGTGATATCCACATAGAAGCCTTCAAAACCTATGCAAAAATCAGACTTAGGATAGATGGTAAATTAAGAGAGATAGAAAGATTAGAACTTAAAAGCTATGAAAAATTAGTCACTAAAATAAAACTAATATCCATGATGGATATATCAGAAAAACGCCGCCCCCAAGATGGGAATTTAAACCTTAAGGGATTTGATGATATAGACTTTAGGGTATCTAGCCTATCTACTATAAATGGAGAAAAGATAGTAATTAGGATCCTATCTTTAGCTGAGTTTGAAAAAAACGCCAACTTATTAGGATTTAGTGAGAAATCCCTTAGACAAATAGCAAATACCCTCTTATTAAATTCAGGGCTTATCATATTTTCAGGTCCAACA
>JAPJPH010000140.1 GCA_030825745.1 Anaerococcus sp. | reverse complement strand
AATATAACAAGTACAGATGATATTATCTCAGCTAGGCCATAAGGATATTCAAAAGGATTTATATTTCTTAGGGCAAAGACAACCAAAAGTGGCATTAGTGCAAAGGGAAGGTATCTTCCAAAGTATTTAATAAGATCTGGCAGCTCTTTTCTTGAAAAGAAGAAAAATGGGGTTGATCTTATTAGGAACGTAACTAGGGCAGATATTAAAATCATTGAAAAAATTCTACTCATTATAATCCTCCACCTTTCCTCTAAGAGCAAATAAAGATAATATGATAAGAAGGATTGATATTATCATAAAACTTTCCTTACCAAATATAATTAACGAAAATATAGCCATAATTAAGCCAATTGCCAAGGGTCTGTGGTTTCTAGTAGCCTTATATTGTTCTACAAGCAATACTAAAAACAAGGATGTTAATACAAAGTCTAAACCCTCAGTATTAAAAGTTATCATATTTCCAATCAATGCTCCAATTAGCGAAGCTAGGGCCCAAACTATGTAGTTGATTAATCCAATACTTAAGAAAAAATCACTTCTTTTGACATCATCAGGTACTTTGATGGATGTATCTAGAGCAAAGGTCTCATCTGACAGGGTTAGGATGAATAAGAACCTAGATCTAGAAGTTTTGTATTCTTTAAGCAGAGAAAGCCCATAAAACATCATTCTGATATTAACAGATATCGTAAGTATTACTATAGCTATTAAACCAATATCGCTTTTTAATAGTGGAAGTAAAACAAATTGCATGCTTCCAGCATATACGGTAAGCGAAATAAATGGAGCTAATAGGGGTGAATAACCCTCTTGGCTTACCATAATCCCAAAGGTAAGTCCTAAAAAAACATAGCCTATTATAACCGGTATCGTATATGGGAAGGCTCTTTTAAATGCATTTTTCATAGTATCTCCTTATATAATCTACTATATTTTACTATAAGATCGTTAAATAATAAATACAAGTTTGATAAAAGTTATAAAACTTGTATAATATAGCAGGTTAAATATATAAAGGAGTGAAAATGAATCAGTACGATATCGTTGTTGTAGGGGCAGGTGCAGCAGGAGCTTTCCTTGCTTATGAGTTAACAAAGCTTAACACAAACAAAAAAGTTCTTGTTATAGATGGTGGAAGAAAAGTTGAAAATAGGAAGTGTCCTATAACAGAAGGTAAGGTAAAAACTTGTATTGGATGTAAACCATGTAACATTATGTATGGTTTTGGAGGAGCTGGAACCTTATCTGATGGAAAATATAATATTACAACTAATTTTGGTGGGGACTTACATACTTATATAGGTGAAGATAAAGCAATTGAGCTAATGGAATATGTAGATGATGTCCTTATGCAATTTGATGGGGGAGATGATCTAGAACTTTACTCAACAGATAAGAACGATCTAAAGACAAAGTGTCTAAGACATGACCTTCATCTTCTAGGGGCAAAGGTTAGGCATTTTGGTACAGATAGAAATAAGGTAATCCTTCAAAAGATCTATGATTATGTAAAAGATAGGATAGACTTTAAGTTTATGAGCATGGTAGAGGATGTGGACTATGAGAATGGAAAATATATAGTAAGCACTGATGATGGGGAGAAGTTTGAATGTAAGGACCTAGTCTTAGCAGCAGGTAGGTCAGGATCCAAGTGGATAGGTGAGCTTTGTGATAAGTTTGATATCAAGCAAAAGAAAAATAGGGTTGATATTGGAGTGCGTGTAGAAGTCCCAGCTGAAGTGTTCAAACATATAACAGATGAAGTGTATGAAGCAAAAATCATGTATCAAACCAAGCAATATAATGATATAGTAAGGACATTTTGTATGAACCCATATGGTCATGTTGTTACAGAAAATACTAATGGAATAATAACTGTAAATGGCCATTCTTTCCAAGATAAAAAATTACAATCGGGTAATACTAACTTTGCCCTATTAGTTACAAATAAATTTACAGAACCTTTTGAAGATTCAAATGAATATGGGGAATCTATAGCAAAACTATCAAATATGCTAGGTGGTGGAGTTTTAATGCAAAGATTTGGAGATTTAGTTAAAGGTCGCAGGTCTTCAGAAAGAAGAATGGCAAAATCTTTTACCAAACCAACCCTAGATGCTACAGCAGGAGACTTATCTTTAGTAATGACAAAAAGACAGCTAGATGATATAATAGAGATGATCTATCAATTAGATAAAATAGCTCCAGGTATGGCAAATGATGATACCTTGTTATACGGAATAGAGGTAAAATTCTATAATTCAGTAGTTAGTGTAGATGATAAATTTGAAACTGCTAAGAAAGGATTATTCTGCTTAGGAGATGGGTCAGGACAAACTCATTCCCTATCTCAAGCATCAGCATCTGGAGTACAAATGGCAAGAATTTTAAATGAACTTTAAATAAGGAGTTTTATGAAATACTTTTATGAGCAAATAACAAAAAAAGATGGAATAACTCTAAGAGGTGTTATTAATACACCAGATGACTTTGATAAAGATAAAATATATCCAACCGTAATATTCTACCATGGTTTTGGTGGAGATAGAAATGGAACAGCTTGGTTTAGGGGACAAAATGCCAAATACCTAGCCGATAGAGGCTACATCAGCATTAGGTTTGACTTTTCTGGAACTAATGATTCAGATGGTGATTTTTACGATATGACAGTTAGCAGGGAAGTGGATGAAGCTGAGATGATCCACGAATTTGCTAAAACTAAGCACTTTGTAGATAACTCCCACATATATTGGGTAGGTCATTCCCTAGGTGGGGTTATATCCACTCTACTAGCCTACAAACTAAAACCAAAGGCAGTGTGTTTACTTGCACCTGCCAGTGATATGAACAATCCAGACTTTATAAAAGTAATGGCAAAAACTATGTTTGAGGGTGAATTAGAAAAGGCAAAGGAAGAAAAATTCAAGGATAAATCTTTAAAAGAAATCCTAACAAACATAAAAGATGCCGATATAGGTGGGGTAAAACTCCATGTTCACTTTTTGACAGACTTTCTTACAAAAGATATCTATGGCACGGCAAAAAAATATAATGGAAATGTTTTAATCCTTAGGGGAAGTAGGGATGAATTAGTATTTAATGATGCTAATGAAAAATTACAAAAGGCCTTTCCTCATGCCAAATATGAGCTTATAGATGGTGCAGATCATTCCTTTAAAAATGAAGATCACAGGATGATTATTTTTGATAAGATGCATAAGTTCTTTTTAGAAAATATAAAATAAATTAAATAACTTAGAAAAAGCTACCTAAATGATAGCTTTTTCTTTGCTTTGTCACTTTGTCAACAGC
>JAPJPH010000139.1 GCA_030825745.1 Anaerococcus sp. | reverse complement strand
TAATATTTCTAATAGTTTCTGGAGTATTTTCTAGTAAATAATTAGATGCTTCGCTTATTATCCTATTTTCTTCTAAGGCTTTTAGAAGTAGTTGTCTTTTAGCGATGAGTTTTGATTTTTTGTAAAATCCTTCTTCTGTAAATGTATATCCAGTACCTACATAAATCAAATCATTGTTCTTTGCTGGTAAATCAACATGTGGCACCCTAACTCGTAGATAACTTTTTTCCTTAGCTTTTTCATATATTGAAATGATTTCTTCTAGGCTTGTAGCATCTTCTATTTGTTGATTGTAATCTGCTTTTTCTCTTTCTTCTAGATTGTATAGTTTATCCACCAAGCTTTGGTATAACTTCTTTGAAGAGTTTAAATCAATATTTGGATTTTCAATTTCTCCATCTGGTGTAGGTTGTGGATCATTTTTTCCATCTGATATTTTTTTACCCTCAATTTTGCTTAGGCCTAGATCTTTCATGTAGTCTGCTTTTATACTAGCTCTTCTAAAGGCAGATGTATTAACTCCATCCATAAAGTAGTATACTGACCTATTTCCATTTTCATCTATATTTGAATCTATTACTATTCCCTCATTATTAAGTTTTTTATCCATTTGTGCTGGGGCCTTTATATGTTTAATAGTAGGTTGATCTGTCCCATTAAATTGAATAACTGTATGGATATTGTTATATCCATCATCAGATAAGGCCCACAATACATTATTTTCTACATCATAGTTAAGGCCCATAACCCCACCTAATCCTGAAGGTATGTCTGCTATTAGTTCAGCTTTACCATCTTCCTTAAGACCTAGGGCATAGATGTGACCATTAGCTTCTAAACCAACAAAGAAGATACCACCTGCATATAGGTCCTTATAGGTATTATAGTCTAGAGGTTGATTATTTTTTTGGTCATATAATAGCCCATTTAAATTTTTAAAATCTACCCATTCTACTGTCTCTATACCTAGGTTTGCTCCAACATCTGGTAGTAAGCCTGTTATATCCCATTGTCTATCTGCTACTAAAACTTTTTCATTCTTGTAAGGATCTTCAACTTGAATAATAGTATTATAATTTACATTCTTATTATTGTTATCACGTTCTGCTGCAAGGTAAACTCTACCTCTATTATCTACTGTGATTCCTTCTGAGTCTAATCCTAGCTTACTTGGGTTTTCTTTATCATATATAAAGTTAACTGCCTTGCCTTTTTCATCAAAACCATCTGCAAAGACTACCTTGTCATCTTCAACCTTAAAGATTATAAATCTTCCCTCTTTGTTGTTAACTCCATATAACCAACCATCTTTCGTATCTAATCCAGATAGGTCCTTTAGGTCAAACACCTTGTTTTTGTCTATTATTGTTACATCATCGCTACCTGGCCAATTTCCTACTTCTACATCTGCTGTTGGATCATCTGCTAAGATGTTTTCTCTACCCTTACTAGCTGAACCATCAACGAAGTTACCAAATCCATCAGGATATCTTCCATATGTTCCACTAGCATGAGAGCTCCAAGAAAATTTATCAAGTAAGTTTGAATCCCTATCATATAGATTAACTTCATCATTTGATCCTAAACCAAAGTCAAAGTCTACGCCTTGTTCAAATGTATAAAAACTCTTTGGTTCTAAAATAGTGCCTTCGCCTATTTTAGTAGTTTTAGAAATTCCAGCCTTGTTATCAAGGACATAATAACCAGAAATATCTACAGGTTTATCAGACCTATTATAAATTTCTACATAGTCTTTTCCGCCACCTGTTGGACTTGACTCTATTTCATTTATAACTATAGGCTTTTCTTTTGAAAGATCTTCTTCAGATTTAGAATCATTGCTCCTGCCTGGAGTAGGATCACTTATTGAAAATTCTCCAGTTTTCTCATCTCTAGCATAAACCTTACCTTCTGCATGCCCATTCCAAGAAAAGGAATCTGCAAGTTTACCATTTGGATTAAATAGGTTTACTTGGTCATTTTTTCCAAGGCCAAAGCTAAAGTGAACTCCGTTTTCTAGAACATAATATCCCTTTGCCTTTATTATAGTACCTTCAGCTATAGTCTCTGGAGTTCTTGTAAGATCATCATCTAATATATACCAGCCAGATAGGTCAATATCCTTATCAGATGTGTTTTTTATTTCCACATAGTCAGCTGCATCATTTAGGGCTTTTTGTTGAACTTCATTTATTACTAAGCTTGTATTATCTACTTCTTCGATAGTATTATCTTCTGGCATATTATTTGAACTAGCTTTTGAAGCTTTAGCATCTACAAACTCTCCTAGTCCATCTGGATACCTACTATAAACGCCAAAAGCATGGCCACTCCAAGAAAATTCATCAACTAGGTTACCCTCTTTATCAAAAAGACGGGCCTTATCTTCCTTACCAAGGCCAAAGTCAAAGTGAGTCCCTTCTTCTAGAACAAAAAATTCTCCAGGTTTTAAAGTTACTCCTTCTAGTCTTGATATTTCTCTATCATCCTTATCATCAAGGAGGTAGTATCCGTCTAAACTTACTTCTTTATCACCTTTATTGTAAATTTCTACATAATCAATCTTTTCATCACTACTGCTTTCAACTTCATTGATAACTATATTAGAACTTAAATTCTCATTATTTTGAGAGTCTTCTGGTGTAGGTTCAGCTTCACTAACTAATCCAGTATCATAAAAATCTAAGGAGTCGCTTATGTCTCTAACGAAAATACCTTGGGCATGAGAACTCCAAGAATAGCTATCTATAAGTGTAGAGTTTGAGTTATATAGGCGAACTGAGTCATTTTTTCCAAGACCGAATGTAAAATCAACATCTTCCTCTAAAATATAAGATTGACCAGGATTTAGCTTTATATCACCTAAAGTTTTATAATCTGTATAATCCTTGTTATCCCAGATATACCAGTTATTTAGATTTACAACTTCATTGCCCTTGTTATATATTTTTACATAATCAGCTCCCTTATCTGGTGCAGAGCTTTCTATTTCTTCAATTATTATATTAAAGTCTGAAAGGTCATCTGCGCTTTCATATGTTGATACTATATTTTCCTTATCTTCACTGATAGAATCACTAATATCTTTATCATCTATATTACTAGACTCATCATTTATAACTAAGTCAGTTTCAACATTTTCACTGGCTTTTGCATCGCTAGCACCTAGGATAAAACTAGTTGTTAGAACAGCTATTAAAATTTTATTCATTATATCTCCTTATGATTTTAACTAATGTAATTCATAATAATACTAAAGTAAAATTGTAAGATATATGTTAAATAGATGTAAAACTTTAATAAGCATATTAGGCCTCTGCTAACAG
>JAPJPH010000138.1 GCA_030825745.1 Anaerococcus sp. | reverse complement strand
GATATAGACTTTAATAACCTAGATATATCTACTGTAAATGGAAAAATCATCCTTATAAATACAACTTCTGAGATAGATATTAAAAATGTAAATGGAAAAATAGATTTAAAAAATACTGCAGGCAGATTAAATGTTGATAATATAAATGGACCAATCTACCTATCCAATATAAAGGGAGAAGATGTTGATATAACTAATACTAATGGAAATATCAGGGTAGATGGGCTAAGCTCAAATACCCTAACGGCTACATCCAACTCAGGAAATATCAGAGTATTTAATGTAAAAAATACCAAGGCTATAGATGTAAAATCTGGCTATGGTAACATAGTTATAGATACTACTACCTATGATGGAGAAGTAAGAGCCTTTGTAAACTCAACTGGAATCAATATAACAGAAAAATATCAAAATAAAATTCAAGATGATAATGGCTATGAAATATCAACATCAAGCAAGGAAGAAGACCTTAGAATTGATGCAGAATCTAGCTTTGGAAAAGTATCACTTAGATAAAGATCAAAAAATCTTAGCAGAACTAGGCTGCTAGGATTTTTTTGTTTTAAAATAAATTACAAGCTATAATATTAAAAACTGAAACTATAATTATGTAACATTTACATAAGAAGGAGAGTATGAATAAGAAAATATTAACAGGAGCTAAGTTTACTACATATGCTATATATCCTACTTTAAAATTAGATGCCATAATTTAGATGATAAAGCCATGATAAATCTTTAAAAGGAAGTGGATAGTTTAAAACTAGGCTTATCTATCCTACTTAAGAAAAGTCTAAGAGTGTTAATTATATAAAAACTGACTTAGAAAGTTTAATGGAGTAGAAAAATCAACCAATACTTTAGAATAATCATAAACTTATGTTAAATAACTTAAATTAAATTTGGATATTTTCATTTAAAATTTATAGTAAAAGTCCCTCCTAACTATTAATAGCTAGGAGGGCTAGATTTTTAGAATGGGACTTTATTTACTTATTTTTTTTAAATAAAGGTAAGCTTGCTACTGCTATGCTTAAGCTTGCAACCACTGAAGATAATCCTACAACACCAGGTTTTGGATTTGATGAATTTTTATTTTATTTCTTATCTTCTTTTTTAGATTCTTTTTTATCTAATTTTTTGCTTTCGCTAGTTTTTTCGGCTTCTACTTTTGCAATATCTTTAGCTTCTGCTTCAAATTTAACTTCTGAAAGCCTTAGTTTTAATACCTCTAATGATTTATCGATAGCTTCTTGGCTAGCATTTTCATCAGATAAAATCACATTGGCTTCTTTTATAGCTTCATCATAGATGGCTATATTATCTTCATTTTTTATAGGTTTTAAGTCTAAAGCTAGGTTTACTATCTTACTTAGTTCTTCCTTATTAGATTCAACTTTTTCAGCTTGTTTGTTTATAAAATCATTAGTTTTTTCAATTACATATGAATCAACTATGTTTCCACTTGCATCTAAAGTTGTTAGTTTAAACTCATTAGTAGAGAATGATAGGTTAGAGAAAAGTTGGCTTCTATCATCCATAGACCTATTTACAAACCATTGGTCTTCACCTATTGGGTTATAGTATTTACTACCAGCTGATGTTGACATTGTTAAAAATAGGGTTCCACGTGGGTTAACTACCTTATTATTATTATAATCAAGGCCGATACCATCAACTATTACCTTATCACCAGCATATACCTTGTTATTATATGTTTTTGAAAAACCATTTTCTATTTGTGCATTTTCATGGTCTATATCATCACCATAGGCTTCTTTTAAAGATAAAACTTGTTTACCAGCAACCATTTGTTTAGTTCTAGTATAGATATGGTCGTGACCATTTAAAACAAGGTCTATGCCATTGTTGTTAAAGATTCTAACTAGTTCGCTTCTTCTTTTGATAATATCATCATCTGAAGTGTGGGTTGCAGTTGAATATGGGGCATGGTGGAAGGATACTACTTTCCATGAGTAGTTTTTGCCATGTTTTTGAGTTGCTTCTGCTATGGCTTTTTCTAAAAACATTTCATGTTCTTTTGAATCAATGTTATTTGAGGTTAGATTTAGGAAAAGTGTATCTCCATATGAAAAATAGAAGTCTCCAGGATTGTAAAATTTAGTTCCATCTTCATTTATTTTAGATACAGCTCCAAGATCTGATTCATTAGCTAGGTAGAAGTGATCAGAAAAGGCTGTATTTCTTTGGCTAGAATCATTTTTATCAGTATAGGTTTCATGGTTTCCTGATATAGAGGAGAAGATTCTTTCTCTAAACATAGGATGGTCTAAAAATGCATCATACTCACCTTCAAAGTTTGCAATCTCTACATTATCTCCCATAGAGAAATAAAAATGTGGGTCATTTTCCATAGCTTTTTTGATTGACTTAGCAAAGTCTATCTTATCTTGGTCTACCTTAGCTTGGGTATTTTTATCAAGACCAACACTGCTCCATACGCTATCACCAGATCCTATTTGAGGATCACCAAAGTATGCTAGAGAAAAGCTATTATTTTCTCCAAGAGCCTTAGTTTTTAGGGTGTATTCAGCTGATACATAATCTCCACTTACAACATGGTATTTATAAGTGTTTCCTGGAATTATATTAACTATTGCAGTATAGGTTGAATATGAGTTATCATCACCAGTTTCTCTAGCTCTAATTACTGGATAATCTACTCCATCAAAAACTAGTTTAGATTCTTTAACAGCTCCCTTAGCAAACCATGTAATAGCTACTTGGTTTTCATCTTCTCCTGGGTTTACAACTATATCTTTAATATCATCAAGATTAGCCTTTAGATTATTATTAGCATATTCTCCATCTTTTTTACCATATTCGCCATTTGTTTCTTTTAGTTTTTTAGAAACACTTTCATCTATATTTACAACATTCTTATCTTCACCAAAAGTTTCTCTTTCAGTTTCAGTAGCCCTGTTAAATTTGTTAGTACCATCAGATTTTCTAACATTTTTTTCATTTTTTGGGAAAGTTACCTCATCATCTTCAGGTACATCAGCTACATTAGTTTTATATGTACTTACATTTTTCTCTTCTTTAGAATTTGTATTAAATTCATTGTTTAAATCTTCAAATTCTTTGATTAGATCTTCTACTTCACTATCTTCATTTTCTGGTTTATTATTTTCTTCTGCTACAGCAAAGTCAGCTTGCAATTCATCTTTTGCATAAGCTTGGCTATCGTTAATAACAAGGGTTGAAACGCTTGCTATTAGTAGGGCAATAACTATTTTATTATTTTTTTTCATAAAATCCTCCTAATAGTTAATTCACTTATAATATAGTCCTATCTTGTAAAGAAAATAAAACACAAATGTAAGATTTATGTAAAAAATAGATAAAATATTGATAATCATTACAACTACGATA
>JAPJPH010000137.1 GCA_030825745.1 Anaerococcus sp. | reverse complement strand
CTCATATATATATATATATTATTTTGCAAAAATAGAGTCATTAGGTCTATCTTCTTTTGGAATATTTGTATTATCAGCTGGTGATTTAAATATTGATTCAGAAGCAAATTTTCTAACTAATTTGCCAGTTTTATTTTCTGCAACTATTGTTCCAGGTCCGCCAACACAGCCTCCCATACAAGCCATTCCTTCAATTAATTTTCCATCTACTTTCCCTAATTTTGCCATTCTTGCTAGTTTTACACAATCGTGTAAGCCTTCTGCTTTTTCTATATTTACTTTTGCATCTGGATCAAGCTCATGGATTCTACGCTCAACAGCTTCTGCTACCCCACCACTTACAGCATAAAATCTACCAGTCTCAGATGCATCCATCATATCATCATCTACTTTGATTTCTGATGGTTCAATATTCTTAGCCAAAAACATTCCTAAAAGCTCTTCATAAGTTATAACAAAATCTATAACTTCACTGACTTCTTCTTCAAGGGCTTCTAGTTTTTTAGATATGCATGGTCCAATAAAGACTACCTCACAGTTAGGATCTCTTTTTTTCATTTGTAGACCAGAATAAATCATAGGTGTAGATGATTCAGAAATTTTATCATTTATGTCAGGAAAGTTTTTTCTAACCATTAATTTCCATGAATAACAACAGCTAGTTCCCATAAAAGGAATTTTTCCAGTAGGAACTTCTTCTAAAAATTCGTGAGCTTCATTCATAGTAGTTAAGTCTGCTCCAAGACCTACCTCTATAACATCATCAAAACCAAGCATTTTAATAGCTTCTTTTATTTGTACTGGTGATACATTTGGACCAAATTGACCTACAAAGGATGGAGCAATAACTGCATAAACTTTTCTTTCTGATTGCAAAGATTTAATTAATTGATAGATCTCACTTTTATCTGAGATTGCTCCAAATGGACAAGATATTATGCATCTACCACAGGCAACACATTTATCTTCAATTATTTCAGCCCTACCTAAATCATCAGATTTTATAGCCTTAACCCCACAACTTTCAGCACATGGTCTTTTTTGGTGGTTAATTGCATTATATGGACATGCAGTTACGCACTTACCACATTTAATGCACTTATCTTGGTCTATTATGGCACCCTTTGATGTATATGTAACTGCATTTTTAGGGCAAACATTAACACATGGGTGACCTATACAAGCTTTACACTGGTCTGTTACTGTTACCTTATTTTCTGGACAAGCTTCACAGGCTATTTTAATTACTGATACTAAAGGTGGGTGGTAGATCCTACGATCATAATCCATCTTATCTAAACCCTCAGTAACAGCATCTGTTTTATCAGCAGTTCTTGCATCTAGACCTATACACATTCTAAGTCTTTCACCCATAACTGCTCTTTCTCTAAATATATTTTCTCTAAATTTAGCCTCTTCTCCTGGTAGGACATTATATACTTCTAGGGCTATGTCAGTTATTGGTCTGTTTTCATAAGCTATTTTTGAAACAGCTTCAAAGGCCATTCTTCGGATGTTAATAATATCTATGTATGTTTCTTTCATTTGTTTTTATCTCCAGAGTCTTTTATTTTATCAAACATCATTTCCATTAAAACTTCTGGTTTTGCTTTTTCTATGTATGTATCATCAATCTTTACTAGAGGTGCCTTTTTATCACTATCCTCAACTTCATCCATTATATTTTCATATATAACATCTATCTCTGGGGCATTGCCTAATTCTTCTACCTTATATGCATACTCTATGTCAGTTTTAACTACATTAGCAGCATCAAATAAAAACTCACTACCTAAGGCAGTACATCTGGCACATGAGCAAATAATTACTTTCATATAATCCTCCATTTAATTTATACTCTGATTGTATCAAATTTATCAATTTTTATCAATCCTATTTTATAAAGATACCTGTTATTTAGGTATCTTTATAATAAAGGTTGATCCCTTATTTATTTGTGATTTAACATCTATCTCATAATTTAGGTAATCTGCTATATGTTTTACTATGGATAAACCTAAGCCAGTTGATTTTTGATCTCTTTTTCTTGATTTATCAACCACATAAAATCTTTCAAATATCCTTGGCATATCCTTTTTACTAATACCAACTCCATTATCCTTAATTAATAATTTAATATATTTACTATCTTCTTTTAAATCAATTTCTATAATACCAAATTCATTAGAATATTTTATGGCATTTTCATATATATTGGTAAATAAATCGGTAAAAAGTGATCTGGATGTTACAAGGCTATAGTGATCTACCTTATTTTTAATCCTAAGCTTTTTCTTCTTTGTTAGGTTTTCAAAGTTTATTATGCATTGATTTATAATATCATAAATATCTACTTCATTTTTTTCCATTTGTGTCGCGTTTTCATCTAACCTAGATAATTTTAAAATATCATCTATAATTGTTAAAAGCCTATTACCCTCTTTATATATAATAGAACCAAATTTTTTTATATCCTCTTGTTTTGCAATACCCATGGAGATTAACTCTGCATATCCATTTATACTTGTTAAAGGACTTTTTAACTCATGGGTAACATTGGCTGTAAATTCTCTTCTCATTATCTCAGCTTTTCTATTTTCCGAGTTATCTATAACCATTATTACAAAGCCACTTTTGTAGGTATCAGAGATAGGATCTATAAATACCTTTAAGTTATAATCATTAATGTCTAAGGATAAGGACTTGCTTTTTAGGGTAATCTCTAGCTCTTTTATAGACAGCTCGTATTCCTTTTTATCTATTAGGTTATATAAATTGCTAGTCTCATCTTTATTTAGGTAAGTTTTTGCTGATTGATTCATTATTTCAATATTCCCATTTTCATCAAAGGCAATGAATCCTTCTTCCATATTCTCGGTTATATTTATAATCTCTGTAAGCCTAGACCTGGTGATATTTAACTCCTCTTGGATAGATTTGTTATTTTCAGCTAAACTTTTAAAATATGGGATTATTTCTTTATACTTACTGTCAGCTTCATTATAGTTATAATATATAGAAAACTTTTCAAGACCTCTTATATATGAATCAACCATCTTTTTGCTTATAAGCCTTATTAGACCTATAGTTATTAAATATAAGAGGATATAAGATGACAATATCCTAAATTCAAATAAATCAATCAGCTTGTTGGATGATTTAATTAAAAGGGTGTTACCATCACTTATGTAATAAGAAGAGTTGATAAAAGGATTAATATTTGAACTTACCTTTTTTGCAACCTCACTTTTTGCTATTTTTAAATTTACCTTACTAGAATTTGGATCAGATTTATATATAATATCATTATTTTTATCAAAAAAAATAATGTCAAAGTTACTATGCTCTTTTTTAAATTCTTCTAATACATCATCATTGCCAAATTTTAATTCATTATAAAGAAAGCTCAAGGAATTTTTCATA
>JAPJPH010000136.1 GCA_030825745.1 Anaerococcus sp. | reverse complement strand
TTATTATACTTATATAGTAGATGATAAATATGAAGTAACTGACCCTTATAGTCTATCTTCTTCTATAAATAGTATGTACTCTGTAGTAATAAATTTAGATAAGACAAATCCAGAGGGTTTTAAAAATAGTTCATATCCAAATAATAAAGAAAATGATGCTATAATTTATGAGCTTAGTGTAAAAGATTATACAGCTGATGAAACATCTGGGGTTAAGAACAAAGGGAAATTTATTGGTCTAATAGAAAAATCATTATTTAAAGGACAAAGTACTGCGATAAACCATATAAAAGATCTTGGAATTACTCATGTCCAATTACTACCTATTTATGATTTTATATCTGTAGATGAAGATACTGATAGATTTTTCGATGATGATAACTATAACTGGGGATATGATCCAGAATTGTATTTTTCTCCAGAAGGGTCATTATCAACAGACCCTAATAATCCTATTACTAGGATTAAAGAAGTAAAAGAAATGGTTAAAGAGTTTCACGATAATAATATTTCAGTTGTTATGGATGTAGTATTTAACCATACCTTCAAATCATACGATTCAAATTTAAATACATTAGCTAGATCTTATTATCACAGGATGGATGATAATGGCAATTTTTCTAATGGCTCAGGTGTAGGTAATGAAATAGCATCTGAAAAAGCATTTGTTAGAAAATTAATAATAGATAGTCTTTGTTATTGGGCTAGTGAGTACAAAATTGATGGATTTAGATTTGATTTAATGGCCTTAATCGATATTGATACTATAAAAATAGCAAGAGAAAAACTTAAAAAGATCAACCCAAATATAATATTATATGGTGAACCTTGGATGGCTTTTTCATCACCCCTACCTATATCAAAACAAATATTAAAAGGCAGTCAAAAGTCTATGGGATTTGCTGTATTTAATGATGATTTTAGAGATAGTATAAAAGGTGATGTCAATGGATATTCAAAAGGATATATCCAAGGCATATATTCACTTAAAAGCAATATAGAAACTGGAATAGCAGGATCTATAAATTATGATGAAAATAAAAAGGGTTTTGCAGATAACGCTGATGAGACTATTAATTATTTTAACTGTCATGATAATTTGATATTATTTGATAAGCTTGCCATATCTTTAAATAGGGTAGATAGGATAGATGAATACGTAAGACTTGCAATGGGAATACTTTTTCTATCTTTTGGGAAAAGTTTTATCTATGAAGGTAACGAATTTAATCATAGCAAAAATAATGACGCAAATTCTTATAACTCACCCTTAAGTAATAATTCCATAAAATGGAATGAAAAAATTGCTAACCTAGATTTATTTAGTTACACAAAAGACCTTATAGAAATAAGAAAATCTATAAAGATTCTTAGTGAGGTTGATAAGGATGAAATTAGAAAAAAGCTTAAATTTATAGAAGGTTTAGAAAATTATATAATAGGTTATACACTAAAAGATAGGGATGAGACTTATTTAGTACTTATTAATGCATTAGATACAAATACAGAAGTAAAATCTATTATAATAAATAAATACCTAAAAAATTTTGATTATTTAATACAAATCTTTGATAAAGAGGGTAAGAATAATAAAAAGGTAGATCTACACGAATCACTTAGTTTGGATAGAAGATCAGTAAATGTATTTAGGATAGGAGAGTAAGATGGATTATTTAGAAAATTATAATTTATGGTTAAATGATGAAAGATTTGATAAAGAAACTATAGAAGATTTGAAATCAATTAAAGATAATGAAGAAGAAATCAAAGATAGGTTTTATCAATCATTAAAATTTGGGACAGCAGGTCTTAGAGGGAAATTAGGTGCTGGTACAAATAGAATGAATGAATATATGGTTGCTCAAGCTAGCCAGGGATTTGCAGATACTATTGCTGAAAGTGGTGATACAGCAAAAAATAGGGGAGTTGCAATTTGCTATGATGTAAGACATAAGTCTGAAGAATTTGCGAAAATAGCAGCTGAAGTATTTGCTGCTAATGGTATAAAAGTTTATATCAACAAAGAAATCCAACCAACTCCAGTTTGTTCATATACTATTAGAAAATTAAATTGTTTTGCAGGAGTTATGGTTACAGCTAGTCATAACCCTAGAGAATATAATGGTTATAAGGCATATAATCATGAAGGTAGCCAAATTCTAGATGAAACTGCCAATAAAATTTTAGGTCATATCAAAGAACACCCTGATTTTTTTGAAATACCTAGAATCGAATTTGAACAGGGAATAGAACAAGGAATTATTGAGTATGTAAATGATAGTTTGATAGAAGATTATGTTAATGAAATACTTGCATGTAAAATAAATGATGAAAATATAGATAAGGATATAAATGTTGTATATACACCATTAAATGGTACAGGCAATAAATTAGTTAGAAGAATATTAAATGAAAGAGGATTTGCTAATATTCATGTAGTCAAGGAACAAGAAAATCCAGATCCAGACTTTACTACAGTCGGATATCCAAATCCAGAAGATCCTAAGGCATTTAAATACAGCGAAGAGCTTGGTAAAAAAGTAGGAGCAGACTTATTACTGGCTACTGATCCTGATGCTGATAGATGTGCTGTTGAAGTTAAAGATGAAGATGGTAAATATGTATTTTTAACAGGTAACTTAATTGGATCACTTTTGACCAATTATATACTTACTGCCTTAAAAGATAATAATGAATTACCTGAAGATGGTGCAGTTGTAAAATCAATTGTAAGTACAGATCTGATAAAGCCAATAGCTAAAAAATTTAATGTTAAAACTTTTGATGTATTAACAGGCTTTAAAAACATTTATGAGGTAGCTAATAGGCTAGAAGAAAATAATGAAGGTAAATTCATATTTGGCTTTGAAGAAAGTATTGGATATAACTATAAAGATTTCGTCAGAGATAAAGACTCAGTTAACTCAGCAATGATGATTACCGAAATGGCTGCATTTTACAAAAAACAAGGGAAAACTCTCCTAGATGTTATAAAAGATTTATATGAAGAACATGGATATTACTCTAATGATGTCAAATCAATTGTTTTAGAAGGAATTGATGGTAGTGAAAGAATCGCTAGAATCATGACAAATGCAAGAGAAAACCCTATAGAGTCTATTAAAGAACTTAAAGTTAATAAAATAATAGACTATAAATTAGATGATACCGGATTAGCTAAGTCTAATGTTTTAAAATATTACTTTAACGATGATTCATGGTTTGCCTTAAGGCCATCAGGAACTGAACCTAAAATAAAATTGTATATTAATGCTATAGGTAATAGCAAAGAAGAATCCGAATCTAAATTAACAATGATAAAAAAATTCATGGTAGATTTAATTGATAGCATAAATTAAAACATAGGGCTACAAAATGTAGTCCTTTTTAAATTAATAACTTGAATTTCTATTAAAAAAATCATAATAT
>JAPJPH010000135.1 GCA_030825745.1 Anaerococcus sp. | reverse complement strand
TATTATATAGTACCACGAATATTTTTCTTTGTCAAGCTTTTTTTTGATTTTTTTTAAATCTTTAATGCTTTTAGGAATAATCTCTCGCAGTGACATTTATTAGTATACAACCCTTATTTCTTTTTGTCAAATATTTTTTTTAAAAAAAATCCTACCCTTGTAGGTAGGAGTATTTAATGATAATTTATTTTATTTTAAATTGTTCACTTATTACATTTAGGTTATATCTTATTTCATCACTGAGGTCATCATAGGTTAGTAAATTATCTATATCTTTTTTCGCTTGCTTTATATTACCCATACTAAGGTTTATTTGAATCTTATTATAGATTAACCTTGGGTCTTCTGGATATTTTTCTAAACCTTCTTCTATAATTTCTAGAGCTTTGTCATCTTCTTTGTTCATATAAAGACTTATAGCATAGTCATTGTATAATTCTCTAAATTCCGCATGCTCTTTTATAGCATTAGCAAAGGCCATAATTGAGTTTTCGTATTGACTTATGTTTTGATAAGCTACCCCTAGATAATAGTATGCATCGGCTCTTATACTTTTAGATAGGATCCCAGTTAGGGTAATTATAGCCTGGTTATAGTTGCTTTTTCCTATATAATATAAGGCTTGTTCAATTTCGGCATTATCTTCTATTTCTCTAAGTTTATCTCTTATTTCATCTTTAACTATTGGGGAGTCAGTTTTTGCAAGTGCCTTGTTATAGTATATCCTTGCTTTCAGATATTCTCCTAGGTTGGTATAGATATTTCCTAACTCATAATAGGCTATGGCAAAGTCTTCATCTTGCGCTATTATATGTTGGAGTATTTTTAGAGACTCTTTTATGAATTCATCCGGGTTTTTAATTTTTTCATCATAAGCCTTAGGCCATAATAATCTTGCATAGTTGTATGAGTTAAATTTGTTACTAGAATCTAGGATATATCCTGACCTCAGTATGAGTAGGGATTTTTCAAAGTCATAATCTAAACTTTCTAAGGCCTTTTGAGCAGTATAATCTCCTATGTTTTTTATATAGTACTTTATAATCTCTTTATATTTTTCATTGTGCATAAAGTCCCTATCTATTGCTATATTTATTAGCATCCCCTCAATTATAAGGTTTATATCTATTTTTTCTGATAAAGACCCATCTATAATTTTATCTTTCATATCTTTTACATATATAGGTAGGGGTATATTATTTAATAACTCATAGGAGCTTTTTTCTTTTAATTCCAGGTATCCCAGATTTGTATTAAATTCTATAAAGTAATTATCTAGCATTTTAACCTCTCATAAATTTTCTTTGTCTGTAAGGTGTTGAGTCTAGGTATTTAAATAGATGGCCCCTAAATATATAAAATATTGACCTAACTACACTTACCAAACAAATTATAATGAATTTACTTGAACCTATGGCTAAAGCCATATTTAGCTTATAGGTTAGATAGTATTCTAAGATAATAAATATTATTGAATACAAACCATAGGTTAATAGGTTATCTACAACAAATTTGCATGATTGTCTAATGGCTTCAAAGCCAGTCTTATTTCCTATATAAACTTCTTCTAAAAGGGCTGATGTTAGAAACTCCATTATTACAAAAACAACTATAGACCCCATTGTTGTTGCATTAACTGTTATCATATTAACCAGCATTTTTATCAGATATAGATAAAATATGGCACTTAAAAGTGCTCCAAAAAAATTATTGACAGAGTTTTCTATTGATTTTTTACCAGAGTTTCCATAAACTACTACAGATTTTAATGACTGCACTACAAAACAAAGGATAATAACGCTAATTATATAAGTTAGTATCCCAACTATTGTTCCATTTCTAAAAAAGCTTAGTAGACTTGTTTGGTCAAATATTACACCTAGTAGTATAAAGGCAAATACTAAATAGCTTTTTCTTATTTTTGATCCAGTATCATTGAAAGCTTTTTTTGAAACTTGTATGAAATCTCTTAGTCTATCATTCATTACATTTTCTCCACTGTCTTAATTCCAAGAAGGCCTAGCCCGGTTTTTATTACTGTAGAAGAAGCATAAGTTAATGCCAATCTTTGTTTTTTCAAGTTTTCGTCTTCTACCATAATTTGACTTGCATTATAAAATTTATTAAATCTTTTAGCTATTTCTGTAATGTGTCTAGTTAATAATGAAGGTTCATATTTTTCTCTAGATTTTTTTAAGACATCTGGAAAATCAGCCAAGGCCTTTACTAATAGGTATTCTTCATCACTATCTAGGTTGGTAAATGAGATGTCCTCAAATTTTTCAATGCCTGATTTTCTAATTACAGACCTTGCTCTGGCATAGGTATATTGGACATATGGACCTGTTTCTCCATCAAAGTTTAATACTTCATCCCAATCAAATACATAATCTTTTATTCTGTTGTTGTAGAGTTCTTGGAATTTTACTGCACCTATTCCAATGATTTTTGCTGTTTGTTCTACATTTTCTATTTCACTATTTCTATCTTCCATAATGTTTGCAGTTTTTTCTATAGCCTTGTTTAATACATCTTCTAGGAAGACTACTTTCCCTTTTCTAGTAGACATGGTTTGATCTTTTAATGATACCATCCCAAATGGTATGTGGATACAGTCTTTGGAAAATTCATAATCCATTAGTTCCAAAATCTTTTTAAGTTGAATGTAGTGTAGGTTTTGTTGGGTTGCTACTACATATAGGTTCTTATCAAAATCATAGACTTTTTTTCTATTTATAGCTGTTGCTATATCTCTAGTGATATACGCACTTGATCCATTGGATTTTATTATTATAGCTGGAGTTATATCATATTTACTTAAATCTACTATATAAGCTCCATCTGATTGTGTTAATAGGTTTTTATCCTTTAATTCTTCTAATATTTCAGGTATAAATTGTGAGTTATAGCTTTCCCCATTAAAGTTATCAAACTTTATGTCTAATAGGTCATAGACTCTCTCAAACTCTTTAAGTGAAAGATTTTTAAACCAAGACCATAGCCTAACAGCTTCTTCTTCTTCATTTTCTAGATTTCTAAATTCATCTCTAGCCTTATCCATCATTTCTGGATCTTCTGCTGCTAGGGTATTATATTTTACATATAATTTTAAAAGCTCATTTATTGGATCTTTATTTATAGCTTCTTCATCTCCCCATAGTTTGTAAGCTGCTATCATAGTTCCAAATTGAGTTCCATAATCTCCTATATAATTGCTAGCTACTGTCTTATATCCTAGAAAATCATGGATATTTCTTATAGCATCTCCAATTACTGTAGACCTTATATGGCCTATATGAAATGGCTTGGCTATATTGACTGAGGAGAAGTCTAGGACAATATTTTTTCCCTTACCTTCATCACTTGAGCCATATTTAGTATCTTCTTCTAGTATTTGCTCTAAAATTTCTTTTGTATAGGTTTTTCTATCTAGGTAGAAA
>JAPJPH010000134.1 GCA_030825745.1 Anaerococcus sp. | reverse complement strand
GCATATTTTAAATTATTTTCTAATAAAATACCACAAGTAATATAAGCTAGAACTTCTATGATCAATATTATTACAATCCTTAATGTAGTAATTTTTAAAAAACTTTGTATTAAAAATCCTAGTATTAAAAATATTATCCCTAATATTAAACTAATCTTAGCCATTTTTTCATTGGCATAGTACCAGTTTGCTTTACTTTTCATAGATAAAGCTGACCTATATCCGTATTTATCATTTATCCTTTTATCCTTTACTTTATTACATACAAAAGAAGTTATTATCAAAAAAGCTGGTCCAAAATATAATAGTAAACTTTTATAAAACATATCTCCTCCTATAAATACTTTCCAAATATATAATCTAGTCCAAATACCCATCCCATTGAGTATGCTAAGATAGAAGGTGGCTTTAGTAGAAAAATTATTGTTGCATACTTTTTAAAACTCATATCTGTAAGTCCTGTAAGATAGCATAGAAAATCATCAGGTGCAACTGGTAGCAAGATTGCTATTGCAAAGAACTTTTCATATGACTTATCCTTTATTTTATGGTGATATTTATCAAATAGTTCTTGACCAAATAGTTTTAGTACTATCGATCTTCCAAAGGTCCTAGATATAAAAAATACCAATATTGAACCTAAGCATATGGATAGGTAATTTAGTATAAAGCCCCAAAAGGCTCCAAATATTATTACTCCAAATACAGTAGTTAAACCTCCCGGTATTATAGGTACTACAATTTGAATAACCTGGATGATGAAAAAAGCCAGTGGTGCTAGATTACCTTTTGATAGTATAAACTCTCTAAAGGTGTCTATGGAATTAAATAATCCCCTCTGATAACCGATAATCCCCAAGAGCGTTAAGGTAATTAAAATTAAAATTGATAATATATTTAAAAAATTTTTATTTATATTAAAATTCATGGTATCCTCTTTTGTATGATGTATGCGATACAATCATACACCTGCGACCTATCGCTGTCAACCTTATTTAAGGTTTATAGATGAATTTTCAAGAAAAAAAGCCCTAAGAGGGGCTTTTTTAAACCACTATGTTTAGTATCTTTCCAGGTACATAAATTACTTTTCTAAACTCTTTACCATCAGTATATGTTTTTATATTGTCATCTTCTAAAGCAAGTTTAAGAGCTTCTTCTTTATTTGCCTTAATATCCATATCTATACTAGATCTTACCTTACCATTAATTTGTACAGGCATTTTGAAACTATCAAATGTTAATTTTGTTTGATCATAATTTGGCCATTGAGTTTTATTTAATTTTCCTTCATAGCCTAATATTTCCCATAGTTCTTCTGTTAGGTGAGGGGCAAATGGGTTTAATAGGGTTATATAAGTTTTAAAATCTGCTTTCGTAATATTTTTTACAGATTTCATTTCATTTAATAAGGTCATTAACTGGGCTATAGCAGTATTGAATTTAAGGTTTTCTATATCTTCGTCTACCTTTTTTATTGTTTGATTTATTATAACTTCTAGATCACTGCTATAATTATCTCCATCAACGACACTATCAGCTAGATTGTAGACTCTTTCTAGGTATTTTCTACATCCTCTAACTCCCTCATCTGACCATATAGCCATAGATTGGAAGTCACCCATGAACATTTCGTATACTCTAAGGGTATCTGCTCCATAATCTCTTATTATATCATCTGGATTTATTACATTTCCACGAGATTTACTCATCTTTTGATGGTCTGGACCAAGGATCATTCCGTGGCTAGTTCTTTTATTATATGGTTCTTTTGTTGGTACTTTTCCAATATCATATAAGAACTTGTGCCAAAATCTTGAGTAAAGAAGGTGAAGTGTTGTATGTTCCATTCCTCCATTGTACCAATCTACAGGAGAAAAATAGTCTAAAGCTTCTTTACTAGCTAGATCATTTTTATTTTCTGGATCCATATATCTTAAATAATACCAACTTGATCCTGCCCATTGAGGCATAGTATCTGTCTCTCTTTTAGCAGGTTTTCCACAAATAGGACAAGTTGTATTTACAAAATCATCTATCTTAGATAATGGACTTTCACCATTATCTGTTGGTTCATATGATTTAACTTCTGGAAGTTTTATAGGTAAGTCTTTTTCATCTACAGGGTTCCATCCATGTTCTTCACAGTATATCATTGGTATAGGCTCACCCCAGTATCTTTGTCTAGAAAATACCCAATCTCTTAATTTGAAATTGGTCTTAGCTATACCCAAGTCATTTTCTTCTATATATTTAATAGCTGCTTTTTTTGCATCTTTAGCACTTAAACCATTTAAAAATTCAGAGTTTATTGCAGTACCTTGGTTTATATCTGTTGTTGGTAGATCTTCTCCTGTATCATATACAGGAATTATTGGCATATCAAATTTTTCAGCAAATTCAAAATCCCTACTATCATGGGCTGGTACTGCCATTATCGCTCCTGTTCCATAGGTCATTAAAACATAATCTGATACCCATATAGGAATCTGTTTATTATTTAAAGGATTTATCGCAGAAAGTCCTTGAACCATAACGCCAGTTTTATCTTTATTTAATTGTGATCTTTCAAAGTCAGATTTTTTCTTAGCTTCTATTCTGTAATCTTCTATATTAGAAAAATTATTAATATCATCTTTGTATTTATCAAGAATTGGATGCTCTGGTGAGACAACCATGTAAGATACTCCAAAAATAGTATCTGGTCTAGTTGTATAAACTGTTAGTTTTTCAGATTCTTTTTCTTTTATTTTAAAATCTACTTCTGCTCCATAACTTCTACCAATCCAATTTATTTGACTTTGCTTTATTCTATTTTCAAAATCTACATCTTCTAGATCGTCTATGAGTCTGTCAGCATATTCTGTGATTTTTAGCATCCACTGATTTTTCATCTTATGGACTATTTCAGTGTCACACCTTTCACATTTTCCATCTACTACTTCCTCATTTGCTAGACCAACCTGACAGGATGGACACCAGTTAACTGACATTTCTTTTTTATAGGCAAGACCTCTCTTATACATTTGGATGAAAATCCATTGGGTCCATTTATAATAATCAGGATCAGTTGTATTTATTTCCCTATCCCAATCAAAGGAGAAACCTATAGATTTCATTTGATTTTTGAAGTTTTCTATATTATTTTTAGTAACTATAGCAGGATGAATTTTATTTTTTATAGCATAATTTTCTGTTGGTAAACCAAAAGCATCCCATCCCATAGGATAGATTACATTTTCTCCCTCTAACCTTCTTTTTCTAGCTACAACATCTAAGGCGGTATATGGACGAGGATGACCTACATGAAGGCCTTGGCCAGATGGGTAAGGAAACTCTACCAAAGGATAGAATTTTTTCTTATCCGTATCTAAATTTGCCTTAAAGGTTTTTTCTTCATCCCATATTTTTTGCCATTTCTTTTCTATGGCATTAGGATTATATTCATT
>JAPJPH010000133.1 GCA_030825745.1 Anaerococcus sp. | reverse complement strand
GGACTAGTTCCTAAAAATGAAGCCAAATCTTTCCTGCTTAGGGGCAGTTTTACTAAATTTTTATCATCATTAGTTTTTTTAAGTAGATCACTTAAGTATAGGGCCAATCTCTTTTCTACATATTCCATTGATATTCTGGTAATTTGCTTGTTAGCTTCATTTAATCTCTCACTTAATTGATTAATTAAGGATAAGGCTATAGAAGGATTTTCATTTAATATTTTTATAAAATCTTCTTTTTCTATTTTACATATCCTAGTATCTGTAAGACAATAGGCATATTCATCTAAGTAGTTATCATTAGAAAATATAGCATTATCGCCGGTAAAATCACCTTCTTTTAAGATTTTGACCAAGTTTTCCTTACCTGAACTTATTATTCTAGTGATCTTTATAGCACCCTCACTTACTATGTATAGGCAATTTATCTTATCACCAGCCATATATAAATATTGGCCTTTTTTAAGATTTATATGACTTACCTTATCCATAATTTTTTCTAGATTATTTTTATCTAGGTGGTTAAATATAGGTACTTTTTTTACACATAAATTTTTTTCATCCATATTATTAGATAAGGGGCTATTAGCCCCCTCCTTCTAGTCTATATTAGACTTTTCTATAACTTCTTTTAACTTTTTGTAGGATGTTTCCATTCTCTCATTTTCAGTATCTGTTAGAGGGACTTCTATTACCCATTTGGCACCATCCTTACCTATAACAGTAGGAACTCCCATGTAAATATCCCTTATGCCATATTCTCCATCCAAGTAGGATGAGCTTGAAAATACTGCATTTTCATCATTTATTATAGCTTCTACAATCCTAGCTAGGGCCATGCCTATGCCATAAAATGTAGCTCCCTTTTTTTCTATGATTTCATAGGCAGCATTTTTGGTTTTTTCAAAGGTATTTAGAAGGGCAAGTTCATCAATCTCGCTATGGTTTTTTACCCATTCATATAAAGGAAGTCCTCCTATGTTAGTGTGGGAGAAGACCGGAAATTCAGTATCTCCATGCTCTCCCATTATATAGGCATCTACACTTCTAGGATCTATGCCTATTAGATTTGCAATCTCTTTTTTAAACCTAGATGAGTCAAGGGTAGTTCCTGTTCCTATAACCTTAGATGCAGGAAACTTGGAATATTTCCATGTAGCATAGGTTAATATATCAACTGGGTTAGATGCTACTAAAAATATTCCACTAAAACCAGAATCAACTACCTTTCTTATCATATCTTTAAAAATTTTAAGGTTCTTATCAACTAAATCTAGTCTACTTTCTCCCTTTTTTTGTGGGATGCCTGCTGTTATTACAACTACTTCTGCATCCTTACAGTCTTTATAATCTGCCTTATAGATTTTCTTAGGTTTAGAAAAACTTAGGGCATCTGATAAGTCCATGGCATCACCAAAAGCCTTATCTTCGTTTATATCTATTATACCAAGCTCACGGCCTATACCTAGGATAGTGCTTGCGTATGCAAAAGATGAGCCTACTGCTCCATCTCCAATTAAAATAATTTTGGAATCTTTCATTTTTATCTTACTCCTTTTTATATGCTAGTAATTTACTAGGGTATAAATATTATACTACTTTTTATAAATTTTCATAAAAAGAAAATAGGAGAAAATAAAAAATCATCCCAAATAATATTAAGACCTAGTAAAAAATTTTATCAATTAGCTAGCTTTCTTTGACAAAAGATTCTAGAATAAGCCTTTAATCATGGGATGATATTTATTCATATTTTAAATTAGCCTAAGTTATATTCCTAAAAGAAGGCTAGCTACTTCAAAGTAGATAAGTAGTACTAGGGTATCTACTACAGTTGTTATAAGTGGACCTGCCATAACTGTTGGATCTATCTTTAGCTTTTCAGCTATGATAGGTAGGATGCCACCCATAACTTTTGAGAAAATTACTGTAAGTAATAAAGTGATGGATACTGTAAAGTTTACTGCTAAATCAGCCTTATCAATTAACATAAGTCTTAAAAAGTTAATTATTACAAGGACAATCCCTGTAATAAGTCCTATACTCATTTCCTTAAATATAACTTTGATGAAATCTTTTATATTAATTTCTCCACTATATAAGGATGTTATAACTGTAGTTGATGCTTGACTTCCAGCATTTCCACCTGAATCCATTAGCATAGGAATGTAGGCTGTCAAGGCTACTGCTGATGCTAAAAGGGATTCATACCTATGTATGATAAATCCTGTCATAGTTGCTGTAATTAGGCATATGATAAGCCAAGTAGTCCTATTTTTTGCAATTTTAAAGGAAGATTCACTTAGGTATGATTCAGAATTTTCTGAAATACCTGTTATATTTGACATATCTTCTTGCAATTCTTCATGAACTACATCTATTACATCTTCTGCTGGTACTATTCCAATAAGTCTATTCTCACTATCAACTACTGGAACTTCTCCTAGGGCATATTTGTAGGAAAGTTTTGCTACAACCTCTTGGTCATCTAAGGGATTAACCTTGACATTTATAGGCTTTGCTAGATCTTTTAATGCCATATCTTGCTTTCTAATTAAATCTGCTATATATACAAAACCAAGTAGGTGCAAGGATTTATCAGTTATCCAGATCTGCTCTAGTTTTTCAGCATCTAGGTCAGAATCCATGATTAGATCTAGGGCTTTTTTTGGTGTTTCATATCCCTTTACTGATAGGAAATTTACTGTCATGATAGATCCTACGGAATCTTCTGGATATCCTAAAAGCTCATTTATCACAGCCCTTCTATCTTCTTCTATATGAGGAGATACCAGCTTTTTTACAATATTAGCAGGAAGCTCTTGGACTGTATCAACAAGCTCATCCTCATCTAGATCTTTTATTAGATCTTTAATAGATGCTTCTGATAAAACATTTACTAGCCTTGCCTTGTTGTTGGCTTTAAGCTCAGTAAAGGCATCTGCCAATAAATCCTTATCTAGAAGTTTAATCCAAATTGCTAGATCTTTTTGTGGTAAAATTTCCATTTTATCAGCTATATCAACCGGGTCCATCTTGTTGATGGTTTCTTTTATCTTGTTTAATTTATCTACATTATAGTTTCTATTTGTCATTTTAATTGCCTCCATCTAGTCATAGGCAATTAAATAGAAAATGGGTAATCCTAAATTAATTTCCTATAACTTTTAATATATTTACCGCTTAAAGGTCGCGGTAGATCAGAATTAACCATTTTTTCCTCCTGTAAATAATATTTTCCCGTTTTAGTATACCCCTGAAATATTTTTTTGCTAGTTATTTTCTCCTTTCATTAAGGCTATGGTAATCATAGTTGACTTATAAAAGGAGTTTATAGGTAAAAATTCCTTGTTAGAATGAAAATTGTGGGCGCCAGTAAAATAATTTGGCGTTAGGATTCCTATACTAGAAAGGTAAGACCCATCAGTTCCTCCCCTCATAGCAAGTTGTTTTATG
>JAPJPH010000132.1 GCA_030825745.1 Anaerococcus sp. | reverse complement strand
TGTCCCCTCTTTTTAGTGTTAATCCAAGATTAAGTTTTGTTATTATATCTTGACTTATCTTTCCAAAACTTAGATCATCACCACCATTAATACTTACAAGTATTTGATCAACATCCTTATCTGTTGCTATTTCAATATAAGAATTTCTTCTCCTTGCTCTTTTTAGATATATACTTACTAAATCATCTGTATTTTGACTAGCATGAGCTATTAATCTTGTATCTGCAGTTATTGTTAAATTGTTTACGTTATTATCACTTAATTTTGAATTATCCTTATAGATACCATTTAATGTATACTTATCTTCCATATACCAAGATGGATTTTCATAGCCTATATTTGGTGTGATATTTGGAATTAATCCATTGTCAAAGGCAATATTTTCTTTTACAGCATATCTTTTTTCAAGATTAACTGATTTTAAATGATCAATTGATTGAGGATCATAGGCAAAGCTTACTTCGTAATAACCTTCTTTTGCTTTTTCATTTTCTACCAGCTCATAAATGTCTGCTAGCTCTTCTTTCTTGGCTAAAATTCTTTTATCTTCGCTAAATGAATTTGGAATATCTTCAAATCCTATAAAATCACTTCCATCATCCATAATAATTTCAGGACTTTCTAGACTTAAGTCAGTATCCTTTTTTACATAATATTGCTTTTCGCTTGGATCTTTAAAACTTGCCCCATCCCCTGGTTCAAAGGTAATTGTTACATATCCATCAGGTCTATTTTCTATATCACTTGCCTTTATAATATCAGCTAGCTCTTTTTCAAATCCAAGATTAGAATAGTATTCTTTATAGACTTTTGCATTTCTTAAAGCTTTAATATTTTCTCCATCTTTAAACCAGTAGGCATCTAGATAGTCTGTGTCACTTGGAATTATAACAAATCCTTCGTTATTTAAGTTAGTTGGCATATCTTTTGGAGGATCCACATGAACTATTTGTGGATCTTTTTCACCATTTAGCTTAATTACTGATAGCATATTATTATATCCATTGTCAGTTTCTGCCCAAAGAAGTTTTTGATCCTTATCATAATTTAGACCCATTACATCACTTATTCCTCTATCAAGGGTATTGACAAGACTAGATGTTCCATCCTTATTTAGAATAAATGCATAGATATTACCATTTTCTTCAAGTCCTACAAAAAATATCCCCTCTGAGGCACTATTTGGATAATCATTAGAATTAAAAGGAGCATTTTTACTATCATCCCATAATTTGCCATCTACATCTTCAAAACTAACCCATTCTATAGTTTCTATACCTAGATTAGCTCCTACATCAGGAAGTTGCTTTGTTATATCCCACTGTCTTGAGGCATTTACTTTAGAACCTTGGTTTAGGGGATTTTCCACTTCTACTATTAGGTTATAATTGGTATTTTTATTATCATTATCTCTTTCAACTGCTAGGTACATCTTTCCATCATCAGCTAAGCTTATACCTTCAGAGTCTAAATCTCCCCTACCATTTGTAAAGCTAACTTCTTTACCATTTGCATCGAATCCCTGATAAAATTCAATATCATTTACTTCATTAACTTTAAATACAAAATAGGTTCCTTTTTTATTATTAACCCCGTAAATCCAGCCTTCATGGTAGTCTAATCCAGATAGATCTTTGGTATTAAATAAAGATCTTTCATCAATTATTCTTACATCTTCTAATCCTGGCCAAGGTAGTCTTTTAATACTTTTAGCCTCTTCATTATCTAAGGAGTTACTAGATCCCTTAGTTGGAAATCCATCTTTTATACTTTCTGATCCATCAGGTATTCTTGCTATAACTCCTGCATAATGACCATCCCATGTAAGTTCATCAATTAGTTTACCATCTTTGTTAAATAATCTAGCACTATCTGATTTCCCCAGTCCAAAGTTAAACTCTACCTTTTCTTCAAATACTACGTATTGGCCTGGCTCTATTATTGTATTTTTACCTAAAGGATTTGTATCAGTTCCAGGAATTCTGTCTTTATCATCTGCTACATACCAACCTGATATATCTACTGGTTTATCACCTTTGTTATATATCTCTATATAGTCATTGCCACCACTAGCATCCTTACTTTCTACTTCATTTATAACTACATCACTTTCATCACCATAGGGATTTGCGATTGATTTTCCATCTAAACCCTCAAGGTTATTTTCACTTAGTGAGTTGGTTTGACCTGGTGAATTAGCTATTTCTGCCCACGAGTCTGATCCATCAGAATCTCTACCATATGATCTACTTATATCTGTATCCCAACTTATATGATCAATAAGCTTGCTACTCTTATTAAATAGACTTACTCCATCACCATCTTTATCTAGAGGAAAGTCCATGTTGAAATCTTCTACTAGGAGGTAGTACTCACCTGGTTTTATAATGGTATTATCAGCAATTTTACTAGATCGATCATCTTTATCTCTTTTTATAATCCAGCCTGATATGTCCACATTAGTGGTTCCCTTATTATAAAGTTCTACATAATCCTTGTGACCATTTGGTGTACTTGCCTCAACTTCATTTATTATAACATTTTTTTCATTTTTATCTTTAGATGGATCATTTATATTTCCTCTGGTTTGCTCTTGATCTTTAAAATCACCACTTCCATCAGGTACTCTTTGATATGTACCTCTTGCATGACGACTCCATTTATAACCACTATCTACAAGTACCCCACTAGGTCCGTAAAGAGCTGCCTTATCAGATTTTCCAAGTTTTTCTGCATCAATAGCCTTTACTTGGCCAGGTTTTATTATAAGATTATCAAATACTGCATTTATATTATCAGCATCATCTAATACCTTCCAATCTTTTAGATTAACCTCCTTATTTCCAGCATTGTATACTTCTATATAGTCAGATTTATTTGTGTTTATTTCATTTAATCTGATATTATAATTGCTATAACCTTCAGAAGGTTCAACTACCCTGAAATTACCACCATCAGGATACCTTCCCCAGTTATAAGTGGTATCAGTGCCAAAGTCCCAGTCTTTACTATCAACTACATTACCTATTTTATCTATTAGACTTATAGACTCTTTAGTATCACTTATTCCAAAATCTCCATATCTATACTTTCCATCCTTAGATGAGTTATCAATTCCTTCATATAGGACTAGAAATTCTTTTGGAGCAAGCTTGGTTCCCTCTGCTAAAGGCTCTCCCTTATGAGAACTATCATCTATCCTATAACCAGATATGTCGATATACTTATTTGATGAATTATATAATTCTACCCAGTCATTTTCATTTTGAGATTTTATCTCATTTATTAAAATCCCAGAATCATTAGCCTCTACTTCATTTGAATAAAAAAAACTTGTAGATCCCAAAAAAGTTAGAGATGCTACAAGCGCTAAAAGTTGTTTTTTCATATTACCTCCTATACTTTTACAATTTAATACTAATTTATAAAAGTTAGGATAATATTAAGGTATTGTTAT
>JAPJPH010000131.1 GCA_030825745.1 Anaerococcus sp. | reverse complement strand
ATTATAATCTATAATATAGATAGTGTTATTTAATAGATATGCTCCCCTTTTTACTTTTTCTTTTGAAGAAAACTCATATATTTTAGCTTTAAATGATGATTTCTTTGAATTTATTATTGCATCTTCCCTGTTAATTATGATATTATCATTTTCATTTTGATTTTTAGTAATATTCATCTTCGATTGTATGTAATCATCATAATTTTCGTGCCAATCTAAGTGATCTGGACTTATATTTAATATAAGCCCTATATTAGTATGATAGTTTATAACATCATGAAGTTGGAAAGAAGATAGTTCACAAACGAATGTACAATCATTTTTATACATTTGCCAGCATATACCCTCTCCTATGTTACCTACTGAAATAGCCCTATTTCCACTTAAGTTTAATATGTGGGTAACTAAACTTGTAGTTGTTGTTTTTCCATTGCTCCCAGTTATGCCTATTATTTTTTTATTTGGAAATAATCTATAGGCAAGCTCTATATCTGATATCACCTCATATTTATCATATAGTTTAATCATTATATCATCATGGGGTGGTATACCCGGAGATTTTACAACAAAGTCATATTTTATTTTAAAAATTTCCTCACTAGAAAGAGGGCTATAAGTATAGCCCTTGAGTTGTTCATTTTCTTTTATATTTTTATCGTAGGTATATACCCTATATCCCATTTCTGCTAGGGTCTTAACTGTTGAAACACCAGTTACACCTAATCCATATACTAAAATATCACTCATAGTATCCCTGCCAAAGTAATTATACAAAATATTGTTGATACAATTGAAAATCCAGTTACGATTTTAGCCTCTTTATATCCTTTAAGTTCAAAATGGTGGTGGATTGGAGTCATTAGGAACACTCTTTTCTTATTTCTATACTTATAAGAAGTTACTTGAATAATAACTGATAGTGTTTCCAAAACATAAATCCCACCAAAGATTATTAAATAAATCGGTATTTTCATAGTAATGGCCATTGCCACAATAGCTCCCCCTATTGCCATTGATCCAGTATCTCCCATAAATACTGAGGCTGGGTTACTATTGAAAAATAAAAATCCTAATATTGTAGTTAGCATAATTATAGAAAATGTCTCTTCTTGACTTCTCCTACCTATAATTGCAAGGGTTAGAAATACAGGGATAGAAACACTTGCTAAAAGCCCATCCAAACCATCAGTTAGATTTGTCGCATTGCTAGTACCTATTATTACAAATACCATAATTGGAAATCCTAAAATACCCACTGGTAATTTATAATTAGAAAATGGTATCTCTAGTGACATAATAGATTCTTTATCACTTATATATATAAGTACGGTAACAATTATTGCAAGGGCAAATTGATAAATAATCTTCTCCCTAGGTGTCAAACCCTCAGATTGTTTCAATATTAGTTTTTTAAAATCATCCGCAAAGCCAATAGCCCCAAATCCTACCATGGATATTAGTAAAGTTACAGTTTTAATATTAAAGGGTAAAAAAATTAGGCTTAATATTATAGCTGGTATTATAAAAATAATACCTCCCATAGTTGGTGTCCCAGCCTTTTTCATATGTGACTTTGGACCAACTTCTCTAATATTTTGCCCTATTTTTTTGCCTTAAGTAAAGGAAGTATTATAAATGCAGTAATTACACTTGACAATATTCCTAATAAAGCTATCAAATATATATTTTTCATCTTAATTCCTATCTACATTCACTTTAACAGTGTTGTTTTCATCCTTGTAGACCATACCTAGTTCCTCTAAAGCATATCTTTGAATTCTATTTAAGTCTATGCTACTTTCCAGTTTTTCATATAGTCTGTCTTTTTGAAGTTGCAAGGATAAATTATCTGCCTGTAAGCTATTATACTCATTTTTTTTGTTGTTTAAATGAGATTTTTTTAAAAATGAAAGTGATAAAAGTGTTAGTAATATTACAACAGTCAAAAAACTTGTAACTAACCTCATTCTCCTATCTCTAATTTTAAAAGTATTAACTTTTTTATTTCGATAGTTTCTCCTATCATCTTTAACTGTTAATTTAATTTTCTTTTTGCTTTTTCGACTCTTTTGTCTTTCATAAGATCGCTTTTCCACAGTTATATCCTCTCACAGACTCTTAACTTTGCAGGTTTAGATCTGGAATTTTCTTTTAATTCAGCCTTTGAAGCTGTAATTGGTTTTTTATTTACTATTTTTATTTTCGCCTTATGATCGCATACGCAAACGGGTATATCTGGTGGGCATATGCAATCTGTTGCTAAATACTTAAATTTATTTTTTACTATCCTATCTTCAAGGGAATGAAATGTAATAATAGAAAGCCTAGATCCAATATTTAGGTGGTCTACTACCTTTTCAATTGTATTTTCTAATACTTCTAGCTCTCTATTCACCTTGATACGCAGAGCTTGAAATACTCTTTTTTCAGGATGAGCTTCTTGTGATTTAAACGAATTTCTTACTATATCACGAAGCTTAAAAGTTGTATCGATTTTTTGAACATTTCTTTTTTTTACTATGTTCTTTGCTATAAGCCTTGCAAATCTTTCTTCACCTAGGTTATAGAAAATATCCTCCAGCTCATCCTGAGAGTACTCATTTACAATGATATTTGCTGTTAACTCATTTTCTTGGTTCATTCTCATATCTAATGGACCATCATTCATATATGAAAATCCTCTTTCTCCATTATCAATTTGATATGAGCTTATACCAATATCCATCAAAGCTCCATCTATATAATTAAAACCTGCTAGTGATAATTCTTCTTCAAAGTTTTCATAGTTTGTATTTATATACTTAACATTTGAATATGATGATAAATTTTCCCTAGCTGCTTTAATGGCTTCTTTATCTTGGTCAAATCCTATAAGTAATCCATCTTGGTCTAGTTTTTCTAGAATCAATTTAGAATGACCTCCCTTGCCCAGGGTAAGATCTACATAGACTCCATTTGATTTTATATTTAAATTTTCAATTGTTTCTGTCGCTAAAACTGGTATGTGTTCAAATTTCATATCTTAGTCCATCAAATCTGAGAGCTTTACCTCTACATCATCTATATATTCATTCCATTTTTCAACTGAGAATATTTCAACAGTTGAATTGTTTCCTATAATGATTGCCTCTTTATCTATTTGGCTATAATCCTTTAGATTCTTATTTATTAGGATTCTTCCAACCTTATCTAAACTTACCTTAACAGTGGATGAGAAAAATAACCTTTTTATTGCACGATTTTTCTTATTTTCATTTTCATAAATCTGTTGATCTAAATAAGCTGCTTTTTTCTCAAATTCTTCTTGTGTATAAAGAATTAACGAACTTTCTGGGCCCTTGGAGATGTAAAAAAACTCTCCTAAATCATCCCTAAATTCGCTTGGTATCATTATTCTGTTTTTAGAATCTACTTTATGAAGAAATTCACCTAAAAACATTATTTACCACCTTTACCCACTATATTCC
>JAPJPH010000130.1 GCA_030825745.1 Anaerococcus sp. | reverse complement strand
CAAGAGGAGAAAGAAAATAAAGAAAAAAGTACTGCCAATAAAGAAAATAAGGATAAGGAAGAAAAATCTGAACCAGAAAAAAAAGAAAAGCTAGAGGCAAAGCTAGTAGAAGATAATAGGGATAAGGATGAAGACCTAGATGTCAAAAGCCTTATAGGTAAAGTAGATGAGGCTAGTAAAAATCTTGAAAAACTTAAAATGTCAAGTGATATCCTCCTAGAAGATCCATCAGATAGTATAAAAGAGACAATGGATACTGATATAAAATATGATGAAAATGGCGACTATCAAGAGGTAACCATGGAAAAATTAGATAGGGAAAATGCGAGAAGTAAGATTGTTTATACTAAGGGAAATGAAGTAGCTGACCAAATCATGGAAGAAGATCCTGAAACTGGTAAAACAACATTACAAGAAGTGGATATAGAAACATTTGACCTAAATCCAGATTATATGGATCTAATAAAAATCCTTAAAAAGATGGAAAATGACCTAGATGTCTCAGATGAAGGTGAATATTACCTACTAAGCTTAAATAGTCAAAATATAGATTTGGTAGGCTTATTTGAAAAAGAATATTACCTAAGCGTGGGTGATATTAAAAGTGAAGATTTAGATAAAAAATTAGAAATTAAGGTAAGTAAAGAAAACTTTTATTTAGAAAACCTAGATTTAGTAATAGTTCCAACCCTAGAAGGTTATGAGGGCTCTAAAATGCAGGTAAAAACAAGCTGTACAGACTTTGAAGAATTCAAATAAGAGATAAGGTATAGAGATAGGCTCAGGCTTATCTCTAATTTTCTTAGCTTAAAGTGGGTATAATAAAAAGGTGAATTTATTTAAGGAGCATTTATGAAAGATGAAAAAATAAGTAAAGAAGACCTAATAAACCTAGTAACTATAGAAGATGAAAAAGATCTAACAGATGAAGAAATTTTGCACCTAATATTGGATAAGAAATTTTCAAATAATAAAATAGAAAGTAAGGAAAAATATACATTTGGAGATAAAGCAGCTGACAAGCTAGCATCCTTTGCAGGTAGTTGGACTTTTATTATAGCATTTACTACAGGTTTACTTATATGGATATTAATAAATAATAAGCTAGCTGATAAGGCCTTTGATCCGTTTCCTTATATCCTTTTAAACCTTATATTATCATGTATAGCAGCTATTCAAGCTCCAGTTATAATGATGAGCCAAAATAGACAGGAGAAAAAAGATAGGCAAAGAGCCCTAAATGATTATAGGGTAAATTTAAAAAATGAGATAATAATCCAAGATATGCATAAAAAATTAGATAAAATATTAGAAAATCAAGAAATATTAAAAGAAGAAGAAAATAATAATTAAAGTTTTTTACTTGACCTTAAAATCTTTAATTGTATAATGAACCTAGTTTAATAGTGCGTTGATAAGACTTAGTAATCATGAAAAACATTTAGAGAGGAGATGGTTGGTGAAAATCTCTTGCACTTACATGATGAATCTACCTTTGAGCACATACTTAATTGAGGCTTTTAGCTAATTTGGGTGGCACCACGAGACCTTCGTCCCAATAGGGAGGGGGTCTCTTTTTTAATTTTAAGGAGAGATAATGTTAGATATTAAATTTTTAAGAGAAAATGTAGACTTGGTTAAAGAAAATATCAAGAAAAAATACCAAGATGAAAAACTCATCCTAGTAGATGAGGTAGTGCAGTTAGATGAGAAATTAAGGGCTAACAAGACTGAGGGAGATAGACTTAGAGCTCTTAGAAATAAGACTTCTAAAGAAATTGGAGCTATGATGGCTCAAAAGAAAGTTGATCTTGCAGAAAAAGCCAAAGAAGAAGTTAAACAAATCAACGATAAATTACTTGAGATAGAAGCTAATACAGAGAAATTTTCTAAAGAAGTAGAAAAAAGAATGCAAGTTATCCCACAAATGATAGATAAATCTGTTCCAATAGGAAAAGATGATAGCGAAAATGTTGAGATTGAAAAATTCGGGGAAATTACTGAACCATCTTTTGAAATTCCCTACCATATAGATATCATGGAATCTTTTGATGGAGTAGACTTAGATGCGGCTAGAGATACATCAGGTTCAGGATTCTACTATCTAAAGGGTGATATAGCTAGACTTCACTCTGCTATTTTAAGCTATGCTAGAGACTTTATGATAGATAGAGGCTATACTTATTACATACCTCCATTTATGATTAGATCAGATGTAGTTACTGGAGTAATGAGCTTTTCAGAGATGGAAGATATGATGTATAAGATAGAGGGAGAAGACCTTTATTTAATTGGTACTAGCGAGCATTCTATGATAGGAAAATTTATAAATACAATTACAGAAGAAGAAAAAATGCCACTAAAAATGACATCTTATTCACCTTGCTTTAGGAAAGAAGTTGGAGCCCATGGAATTGAAGAACGTGGAGTATATAGGATCCACCAATTTGAAAAGCAAGAGATGGTTATAATTTGTAAACCAGAAGATTCTATGAAGTTTTATGATGAACTATGGAAAAACACTGTAGACTTCTTTAGATCTTTAGAAATTCCAGTTAGAACCCTAGAATGTTGTTCTGGTGATTTGGCTGATTTAAAGGTAAAATCTTGCGATGTTGAAGCATATTCACCACGTCAAAAGAAATATTTTGAAGTTGGATCATGCTCTAACCTAGGAGATGCCCAAGCTAGAAGACTAAAAATTAGACTTAGGGGAGAAGAGGGAACCTACTTTGCTCATACACTAAATAATACAGTAGTAGCCCCACCTAGGATGCTAATAGCATTTTTAGAAAACCTCCTTCAAGAAGATGGATCTGTTAAAATCCCTCAACCACTTAGGATGTACATGGGTGGTAAAGATAGGATAGTTCCAAAAGAAAAATAAATTAAGCGAAGATACGGCCTAACCTCGATACTATCAGGGTTAGGCCTTAAATTTTATAAGTTTGTTAAATTTTTAAGATCATTATCCTAAAAGATGCCATTTTCAGTTATGATATAGTCTAATTTTTTATCCATGTGATTAGTAGGAAGCTTTACTGCTTCAAAAATTTGGGCAAAGAGTCCTAGAGCTTTAGTTTCATTTTCCATTAAAAATCTATCATAAAATCCACCACCCATGCCTAGCCTATTTTTATCCTTGTCAAAAGCAAGGCCAGGAACTAGACTAAGATCTGGATTTTTAATAAACTCATTTGAAAAACTTGTAGGGATATTAAAGCTGCCTATTTTTAAATCATCTAGGTCATAGACTCTGGCACATTTGATCATATCTTTATCTATAAAAGGGACATAAACTTCTTTTTGATCATTCAATGCGTTTTTTATAATATTTATAGTAGATATTTCTTTTTTTATTGAAACATAGACAAAGATCTCTTTACTTTCCTTATATAAGTTAGAATCAAGTAATAAGGCAGTTATTTTTTCTGATATATTTTCTAGTTCTTTATAATCTAAATCTC
>JAPJPH010000129.1 GCA_030825745.1 Anaerococcus sp. | reverse complement strand
ATTTGCGCCTTATAGGCGCTGTGCAAACTACCAGCTAAGCTGGTAGTTTTGATTACGTAAGTTTATGGGGGATTATGAAGAAAACAAAGTATGCATTTATTGCAAGTGTTGACTGTTTAAGCTTGACATCTTGTTAAAAAGACGAATGATAAATAAGATATATCTTAAAAAATGAACATTTAATTTCGTCTAAAGTTGATACTAAAGAAAGTAATTAACAAAAATAATAGGTAATATATGTTACTGCCACTTATTTTGATGGCAGAAAAGTAAAATATGTAAGTTGTTTTATATAGGGAGGAAATCATGAAAAACAAAAAAATAATAGCAGCTTTATTAATAGGAACAATAGCTTTAACAGGTTGTGTTAAAAATGGAGAAGATAGTACAAATGAATCTAGTACTCAAGTAGAAGAAAAATCAGAAAGTGTTGAAGCAGTAAACGTAGATCATAAGATAAGTGATGAACCAAGATATGGAGATACTGTTAAGATTGGTTATTCAGGTGATCTATGTTTAGGAGCCCAAAATATAGCTGAACTTAATGGATACTTTAAAGAAAATGACATTAAAGTAGAGTTTGTAAATACAAAGTCAGGTAAGGATGCTCTAGGTACAGGTCAGATAGATGTACTTACTGGTGAGTTTGGTGGACTATTAGTTCCTGCAACCAAGGGATTAAATTATGTATTCTCAACCGCATCACATTCAGGATGTAAGTCACTATATGTTCTTAAGGATAGCAAACTAAATTCTACATCTGACCTAGTTGGAGAAAATATAGCAGTAACTAATGGTATAGGTAACTCAGGTCATAATGCTCTATTAAGATTTTTATATAAGGATGGTATTGATCCAGCTGATGTTAATGTAAAACCAGTTGACTCAGCAGCAGTTATCCAAGCCCTAAAAAATGATGAAATCAAGGGAGTAATCTTAGATGACCAATTTGCCCAAGAGTTTATAAAGTCAGGTGATATCAGACCAATTAGATCATTAACAACAGATGATGATTTCAAAAATGAAGTTTGCTGTGTAACAGCCTTTAACAAAGACTTTGTAAAAGAAAACCCTCAATTAGCTGAACTGGTAGCAGCTCAAATAGAAAAGGGAAATCAGTTTATGGCAAAAAACCCTGAAGAAAGTGTAGATATATTATTGAAAAATAACCTTGCTTCAGGAGATGCAAAAACTGCAGTAGAATTAACTAAGGCATATGATTATAGCCTAGATAATAAGGCTGGACTAGAAACTATCAGAACATACTTTGATGATTATAAAGAATTAAAATTAATAGATGATTCAATTTCTACAGAAAAATTAATTGAAGATTACTGGTTCCCACTAGGAAATGGTGAAGTAGAAATTAAAAAATAGTCTATTTAATAAATAAGGAGACTTAAATGAGTGAAAGAGAAATTAGAAAAGAAAATAGTTCCAAATCAAATCTGAGCGTAAGAGAGCTTAGGGATATAGAAAATACCGATCAAGAAAATGAAAAGCTCAGTAACAAGGCAATTAAGCTAATTTCCCCTTTAATCTTTGCTGCTATTGCCCTGGGAGAATTTTTGTTTATTAAAAATGCGGATAGCTCAGTAAATAATACAAGTTTATATCCAACTTTCCTAATTAGCCTTTCAGTAATATATATATTGGGACTAATAGGATCTATTAAATCAGAATATTTAAAGGATAAATTAAGTTATTACACACCACTTATATGTATGGTATTTGTACTATTAACTGTTTATGATATTCTAACTTTAAAGACAAATATACTACAATTACCATATTTCCCATGGTTAGATATGACGCTTAATTCTATGCACCAAGATAGGTCTTATTTGATACAATCAGTAGTAAGCTCCTTAAAACTTTTATTTACTGGTTATATAATAGGCGCAATCCTAGGTATAATAACAGGAATTCTTGCTGGTTATTTTGATAAAGTAAATTATTGGGTGGATCCTATTTTAAAGGTACTAGGTCCAATTCCTACTACCACATGGTTACCTATAGTTATGGTACTTGCTATTAACTTATTTCAAGGTGCTGTATTTATCATAGGTCTTGGTGTATGGTTTCAAGTAAGTATAGCCACAATAACAGGTATCAGAAATGTGGATAAATCATATTATGAAGCAGCTCAAACCCTAGGTGCAAATAACTTAGATCTTGTAAAGAAAGTTGCTATACCTTCAGCAACACCAAATATATTCCAAGGCTTAGTAGCTGCAATGTCAACAGCATGTAACGCCCTAATAGTTGCAGAAATGCTTGGTGTAGAATCAGGTCTTGGTTGGTATATAACATGGAAATCTTCATGGGCAGATTATTCAGCTATGTATGGTGCTATTATTTTATTAGCACTTACCTTTATAGTAGTAAATATCCTAATTAAAAAGATTAGCGATAGAATCCTAATTTGGAAAAATGAGGAGTAGGTATGAGTGAATTAAAATTTGAAAAAGTTAGTAAACTATTTGCAAGAGAAAATACAGATAGCATAACTCATGCTATTTCTGACATAAGTTTTACCTTAAAAGATGGAGAATTTGTATCCATAGTAGGCCCTTCAGGTTGTGGTAAATCAACTATGCTTAGACTAATAGCAGGTCTAATACCTCCAACTTATGGGAATATTAGTTTAGATTCTAAACCAATTACTGGTGCAGATAGCAATAGGGGAATGGTATTTCAAAAATCAACCCTATTTCCTTGGCTAAGTGTAAAAGAAAATGTAGAATTTTCAAATAATTTGAATAAAAAAACCTCAGATAATTCAAAAGAGGTAGAAAAGATGCTAGAGAAAGTTGATTTATTAGATTTTAAGGATTCATATCCTAAAGCCTTATCAGGTGGGATGGCTCAGAGAGTATCGCTTATTAGGACTTTAATAAATAAGCCAGAAGTTTTACTCCTAGATGAGCCCTTAGGTGCCCTAGATGCCTTTACTAGAATGAATATGCAAGATCTAATCTTAAAATTATGGCATCAAGAAGAAAACCTATGCGTTATGGTAACCCATGATGTAGATGAGGCTGTTTATATGTCAAGTAAAGTTATAATTATGGAACCTAAACCAGGTAGGATAAAAGATATATTAGATATTGACTTAGCCTATCCAAGGGTAAGGACTAGCCAGGAATTCACTAATTATAGAAATAAAATATTAGAAACTTTAAATATAAACTAAATTTAGACCCTCCTAGATAATCTCTGGGAGGTCTTTATAATTTCTTAAATTGTTTAAAATAAATATGAGAGTAAAATATTTATAGCTTATTTATTAATTAAGTGAAAGGAAGAGAATGAATTTTGATTTTGATGAAAAATTAGATAGACGGATTCAGGATATTTTTATAGTTTCTATTATAACAATCTTAATTTTCCTTATGGATGTTTCAATTATCTTTGCCGGCTTAGTGCCCATCATATTATCCATATATGAATTTAGACTTGGATTTTTAAGAACAATAACTATACTAGGATTAAGCATATTAGTAGGTATTTTAT
>JAPJPH010000007.1 GCA_030825745.1 Anaerococcus sp. | reverse complement strand
TATAACTAGGATTTTAAAATTTTAAGGGTTTAATAAGGATGAGGAATTTTAATATGGGATTTAGCTTATTTGCTCTTATAGAACTTTTATTATTTTCTATAAATAGCATGATAGATTTTAAAAATAAAAAATATAGAAATGTAGCAGCCCTTATGATGTTTTTATTCATGCTTATTTTTGCAGGAATAAGGGGATCTGGAGATGCTGACTATTATAATTATCTTTGGTTTGTCAAAGACATAGATAAGGACTTATCTAAGCTTTTTGATTTTACCTATCCAGTTGAGTTTGCCTTTAGGTTTTTTGCCTTAGTGGTTAATTTCTTAGGCTTATCAAGGCAGTGGGTGATAGTTATTATGAATTTATTCTCAATAATTCCAATTACCTATATTAGTATCAAAGAATCGGAAGATCCCTTTTTGGCAGCCATTATATTTTTACCTATATTTATCCAATTTGATATGCAAACTTCAAGGACGGCCTCATCAATAGGGCTTGGCCTTCTTAGCGTGTATTTGCGGATAAAATCTAAGAAAATCAAATCTATACTAGCTTTTTTATGCTCAGTTGCCTTTCATAAGGCAGGGTTTATAGTACTTCCTTTTTTATTTTTAATTAATTTTAATATAGGAAAAACATTTAAGTTAATAACTGTTGGTATAGCCTTTGGTATATCTATATTTTCACTTTATGTATTTAGGTTAATATCAATGATTGTAGGGACGATGGGCTTATCTGTTATATCAAGAAAGATAGACACCTATGTTTTTAGTGGAGGCTTGTTTGCCTTTCCTATGAAAATATATGACCCTAGAATATTGTTTATGTTCCTTCTTTTTGTATTTTCAATATTATATTTTAAGGATCATAGGTTTAATAAAAATTCTATGCAAGAAGTTAGTATAAAGGCAATGTATTTTGGACTTATAGTATTTTTAGTCTTTAGGTCATCGACAGCAGTAGCCTTTAGGTTTGGAAATTTCTTTAGTATATATCAGATATTTTTCATCCCGCTTATACTAAAAGAAGCTAGGTATATAAAAGATAGGCTTGGATATTTTATAATTTGCCTATCAATTGTGTTTTTCATAATACCCTATGCAGGATTTTTGATGAATAAGGCCCCGGCCTATGACTTTTTCTTTACCAACAAAAACGCTATTCATTCACTAAGGAGATAACAAAGGAAGAAATATGAGAAAAATAACTACAGATTATTTATTTAAAAAATTAAAAAAGAACTTACTACTAATAATGATACCAGCTATAATCGTCTTTGGATTAGTACTTAGCCAAACACTAATCAAAGGCTCTAGCTCATATGAGGCGACTTCTATGCTTATGGTTACAGGATCTAGTAAGGATGAACCTATTAGCTATAACAATATTATTTTAAATGAAAAATTAGCCAATATTTATAGTCAATTTCTAGAATCAAACGACCTATATGAAAAGGTAGGTAAGGTATTAGATACTGATATGGAAGCTGATGATATAAAGTCTAACCTAGAGTATGATGTAAATCCCCAAGGAGGAGTTATATCATTTACCTATGTTGATAAAAATAAAGATAGGGCCACTGATACCCTAACTTTAATTACAGAAGAGTTTAGAAATTATGCTAGAGATTTCTTGAATATGGATAATATTGATTATTTGCAAAAACCTATAGCTGAACAACCTTCTAAGGTAAAGGGTCTAATCTTTTCTATATTAGGCCTTATAGCAGGTTTTCTTTTAGGAATTCTTTTACTTATTTTAAAAGAGATCATGACTGATAAAATAGATGATAAGGCTAAGATAACTGATCTTGGAATCCCTGTTTTAGCTGATATGAAAGATTATGAGGATTGCTTATATAAAAGCAAGGTAAATATTAAAAACCTAGCAGATAATCAAATAATAGGGATCACTAGTATAAAAAAGGATAAGGATAGCTATAAATTTAGTAAAGACCTTGCCTTAAACCTAGGAAAGAGTCTTGGAGTTTGTTTAGTAGATACCAGGGCTTTTGATGGTGAAATAGATAAGAAATATCAATCAGAAATAAATGATATTAAACTCCTAAGGTATAAGGGAATTGACTTAATTAAATTAAATACTGATTCTAGGGAGATTTTAGATTCTAATGAATTTGAAGAAAAAATCTTTGATTTAAAAAATTCTTACAACCATATAATTTTAAGTGAATCTAGCCTAGCTGATGTAGATCCAATAATAACCTGTCAATATGAGGATGCAAAAATAATTATAGTTGATGATAAAAAGATCAAAACAGATCAACTTATCTCATATATAAGTGAAATAGAAAGTCTAGGAGTTAAAGTTTTAGGGGTGATTTATAATATATAAAAAACTAATACCAATCCTTGCCATTATTTTACTGTCATCATGCTCTGGCAAGGTTGATTATCAAAAAAAGGATATAAAAATAAGGCCAAGGGCCTATAGTGACAATTCTGATTCATCTTTATATATCAACCAGTCTTATATAACTAATGATGATTGTTATATGTATGAGACTAAGAGCTTAGATAAGCCCTTTGATAGGCTTGATAAAGGATCTGTTGTCACTATAATGGATGATGAGGATGATAATTTTATTCTCATAAACTTTAATAATAATATTGGCTATGTCAAAAGAGAAGTTTTAAAAGAGATATAAAATTTGCAAATAAATAAAAAAACAATACTATATAAGTACACTAGGGGTGCCTAAAGGCTGAGATCATACCCTTAAACCTGATCCAGGTAATACTGGCGGAGGAAAGAAATAAGCCTCCTAAAGTATGTGTAATAGGAGGTATTTTTTTATGAATAAAAACTGGTCAGTAAAGATGCTAGTTGAAGGCGGTCTATGTATAGCCCTAGCCTTTATTTTAGGAAAGATAAAACTATTTGAGATGCCACAAGGTGGTTCTATAACAGCAGGACAAATGATTCCACTAATTATTTTTGCTATGAGACATGGACTAAGCAAGGGTCTTATAGTAGGAGCCTTATATGGAGTTGTTGATATGATGCTAGGAGGATATGTAATCCATCCAGCCCAAGCCTTATTAGATTATCCACTAGCTTTTGGACTTTTAGGATTAGCTGGTATGTTTTCTAATGAATTTATCAAAGAAAAAACTATAAAACCTGTTATCTTAGGAACCCTAATAGGGGTTTTGGGTAGATTTATCTGCCATGTTCTAACAGGGGTAATTTTCTTTGGATCCTACGCTCCAGAGGGACAAAATGTTTGGGCATATTCAATTATTTATAATGGAACATTCTTAGCAGTAGAGTTAGTTATTACTATTATTTTAATTTACCTACTAAGAAATGTGCTAACCAAGGACTTATTAAGGTAAAATTAAAAAAAGATAAGGGCAAGGTTTTTAAACCTTGCTTTTTCTATGCCAATTTTTAAGCGGTTTGATTAATTTATATATTAAATCCTTGCACAAATTAAAAAAACGTGGTATTATTGTATTAAGTAAATAATACAACGATACAAGGAGGGGTTATGAATTTCGATGATAAAAGACCCATCTACATCCAGCTTCTAGAAGACTTTAGGATCAAGATATCCACAGGGGCTTGGCCAAGGGGAGAGAAGATAGACCCAGTTAGGGCCCTAGCCAAATCCTATGGGGTAAACCCCAACACGGTCCAAAGGGCCCTTCAAGATCTAGAAAGGGAGGGGCTATGTTATAGCCAAAGAACCTTAGGTAGGTTTGTAACTGATGATGATGGAAAAATAGCTAGACTTAATGACAAAAACTTTTATAAATTGGCAGATGAATTTATAGAAGGGGTTAGGAATTTAAATCTAGCAAGGAGTAAGGCGATCAAAATGTTAGATGATTATTGGGAGGATAATGATGATTGAGATTAAAAACCTAGTTATGGACTATAAGGGAAAGAAGGTCCTAGATAATATTAATTTGACCATAGAGGAGGGACAGGTAGTTGGACTTGTTGGAGAAAATGGTTCTGGAAAGACAACTTTACTTAGGATTCTTGCAGGACTTGAGAGAAGCTACCAAGGAGATGTAAAAATAAATGGTAAAGCTCCTGGTGGAAAAACTAACCTTATGGTCTCCTACCAACCAGACCACCTAGCCCTTGATGAAAGTTTAAAAATATCTGATGTTGCTAAAATTTATAAGAAATTTTATGAGGACTTTAATGATAAAAAGTTTTATGAGCTAATAAAAAGCTTTGATATTAGCCCGGACTTAAAGATTAAAGAATGTTCCAAGGGGATGAAAGAAAAGGTACAAATTGCTCTGACACTTTCAAGAAAGACTAAGATTTATCTTTTAGATGAACCTTTAAGTGGTATAGATCCAAAGTCACGTAAGACAGTGCTTAAAACTATAATTGAAAATTTTGATTACCAAGGAATTTTACTTTTATCAACCCACCTAATTGGAGAGGTAGAAAGAGCTCTAGATAGGGTTATTTTTATGAACCATGGTAGATGTGTAGTAGATGAAAGCGTAGATGACATACGAGAAAACCACCATATGGGTGTAGAAGATTACTTTACGGAGGTAATATAATGGGAAAACTTATAGGACAAATATTTGAAGAAGACTTTAAAGCCATAATATTGTGGTTGTTGTTACCACTTGCATCTGCTTTGATATTTATGCAGCTTTTATCAGCTTTTGAAGGATTACCTTTATTGACACTAGCTATGGGATTTTCGATGACTGCCCTTATGATAGGTCCATTTTTATCACTGGCAGTAGCAGCTCGTAATGATAATGAAAGATTTTATGGTAAAAATGCTAGTTTTTACTCTAGCCTACCTATATCTTCAAGTTCTATCACAGGAGCAAGGCTTATTAACTATGTTTTATTAGGAATTATAATAGCAATATCTGCATTTTTAAATTTAATTATATTAAATATAGCGAATGCACAAGGATTAAGCTTATCTGAAATATTTTCTAGTATAGCAAATGGTATTGAGCAAATAGGAGCTGGTAAATTTACTATGGCAATATTAAATCTATTTATGTTTGGTGTCTTTATAGTAAGTACTATGATGCTTGCTAACTCTTTTGGATCATCTAGCATTTTTGGGAGAAAATCAAAGTACGCTCCTGTAATTATCTTCCTAATCTTATTTTTTGGCCTAGGAATGATAGGAGCAAAAATCCAATCATCTGCCCTAGCAGATTATATGTACCAAACTTTTGAGATGGGTGGGGCTGAAGTTAGTGTAAGCAATGATGCTTCAACAAGATTGATGCTTATCCCACTTATATCAAATATAGTATTAAGCTTAGGATTTTATGGACTTAGCTACTACTTTCATGATAAGAAACTATCAGTTGATTAATACCAGAAAACTTAGAGGCAGTTAGCTGCCTCTTTTAATTTACAAAAATCTTATAAAGCGTATATTTTACTTAATAAGAAAGATTAAGGAGCTAGCATGAAACAAGCACTTTTTATATATAACCCAAATAGTGGACAACAAGAAATAATAGATTATATCCATTGGATAGTTAACTTTTTTTCATCTAAGGGTTACCTAACTAGCATATATGCAACCCAAAGAGCAGGAGAAGCGAGGAAAATTGTTGAAAAAATCGGCAAGTCATTTTCTTATATCCTAGTAAGTGGGGGTGATGGGACTTTGGATGAAGTTATATCAGGTAGCATAAAGGCAGGACTTAGCCCCACTTTTGGTTATATACCAACAGGATCAACCAATGATTTTGCAAAAAGTCTAAATATTCCTAATGATATAGCCTGGGCATCTAGGATAGCACTTAGGGGTAGAGAAGACCTTCTAGATATAGGAAAATTTGATGAAAAATACTTCGTCTATGTAGCAGCCTTTGGGACTATTTCTGATGTATCTTATAACACAGACCAGGATCTTAAAAATATATTTGGTAGAAGTGCCTATGTTTTTGAGGGGCTTAGACAGGCCCTTCCCCTATCCAACCTAGAAAGCTATAAAACTAGGATTAGCTTGGATGATGAAAAACTTGACTTAGACCTAGTTCATTTTATGGTAACAAACTCCTATTCAGTTGGAGGATTTACAGGATTATTTAATGAAAATATAGGCCTTGATGATGGTCTTTTTGAACTAACTATGATAAAAAAACCAAATAATATATCTGATATAAATAAAATAATTCAAGCTCTAACAAATAGAACTGAAAATGATATGGTTATTTTCAGACAATCCCATAAGTTTTTAGTAGAAACAGATAGACCTGTGGGCTGGTCCTTGGATGGTGATTTTGGTGGCAAGAAGGATAAGGCCAACATAGAGATATTAAAACAAAGAATAAGGATAAAAAATAATATAAAAGATTGAAAATAATTTCACCTATGGTATATTGTACCGTCATACATTTACTCCTAGTCAAAAATGGGATATAATATATAGTGGGAATCTAGGAGGTTTATATGTTTAAAATAGGCGATAAAATCGTATATCCCATGCATGGGGCAGGAATTATAGATTCCATAGAAAAGAAGGAATTTTTGGGAGAAGAAAAAGAATATTTCATTCTAAAGATGCCAATTGGAGATATGGATATTTCTATACCTACATCTAAAATAAATGATATGAATATTAGAGATGTCATTAGCAAAGAAGAAGGGGACAAGGTCTTAGAGATTCTTGATGATGACCCTACAAAGATGGATACCAATTGGACTAAAAGACATAGGCAAAACCAAGAAATACTCAAGGCAGGAGATGTTTTTGACCTTGCGAGGATGGTCAGAAACTTAGCTATTTTGGATAAGGATAAAGGACTATCAACTACTGAGAAGAAACTTCTCAATAGGTCAAGGAGGATCCTTGCAAGTGAGCTAGTTATGGCAGGTTCTCTAAAAAAAGAAGAAGCAGAAGCTATGATTGATGAGTCCATAGGACTTTAAGGAGAAGTTGATGAAAAGAATAATTCGATTAGTGCTTTCAATAATCGGAGCTGTTCTAGCAATTGCGTTATTAAGATCAATTAATGCCGGCGTGGATTTTTTACCAGGTGCCGGCGTATATTTTGTAATAGCGCATATTATAGCAGCCCTATTGGGAGCATTAGTTTTTTACCTACTTACTGATAAATTTAGTGATAAATTTTCTGTAGGTTTTAATTTGTTTGAAGACAGTTTAAAAAAGTTACCGGCAAATAAGCTTATAGTTGGAATCGTAGGATCTATCCTAGGATTTTTGATAGCAACTTTAGTAACCAGACCCCTAACCCAGCTTAGCCTACCCTATGTAGGCAACTTAATTTTTGTGCTATTATCTATTTTATTATATATCGGGCTAGGTTACCTAGGTTGGAGGGTTGCTTCAAATAATGCCGAGGATATCCTGGGTATCTTTCAAAAAAGAGAAAGAAGTGACAATAAGGAAGCTAGGGCCTTTAGTTTTGATAGGAACAAAAATACTGCAAGCCCAAAGATCCTTGACACCTCTGTTATCATTGATGGAAGAATCCTAGATATAATTAATACTGACTTTATAGAAGGAGAACTTGTAGTAAGCAAGTTTGTCCTAGAGGAGCTTCAACATATAGCAGATAGTCCAGATGATCTAAAAAGAGAGCGTGGACGTCGTGGTCTTGATATAATAAATAAGATTAAAAAAAGCGATATGGTTAAACTTAAAATAGTAGATAAGGACTATAAAGATATAAAAGAAGTTGACTCAAAGCTATTAAGACTAGCCATGGATTTAAATGCTAAAATCTTTACCAATGATTATAACCTAAATAAGGTAGCCGATGTTCAAGGTATACCAATACTTAATATTAATGATTTGGTCAATGCTCTAAAACCTATAGTTATACCAGGAGAGAGTATGGTAGTTGATGTGATAAAAAAAGGTAAGGGCAAAAACCAGGGTGTAGGTTATCTAGAAGATGGTACCATGGTAGTAGTAGAAGATGGCATCAAATATATAGATACCACAATCAAGGCTAGAGTAACTAGTGTTCTTCAAACATCAGCTGGAAGAATGATATTTGTAAGGGCTGAAGATGATTGATAATAAATTTGTATCAGCTGTAATAACAGCTGCAGGATCTGGCCTTAGGATGAAATCTCTAACCAACAAACCCTATATAGAAATAGGGGGCAAGAAAATCCTTGAAATAACCCTAGATACAGTTACAAGCATAGATAAAATTGATGAGATCATCCTTGTTATTAGAAAAGAAGATGAACAATTACTAAAAAGACTTGTAAAAAAATATAATAAAAAAATAAGCTATGTATTTGGTAAAAAGACTAGAGAATTATCGACCTTTGAGGGTCTAAAAGCTATAGATAAAAGGTGTGATTATGTAATAACCCATGATGGGGTAAGACCCTTTGCAAGTACTGAACTGTTTGAAAATATAATAAATAACTTAAAAAAATTCAAGGCGGTTATAACAGCAGTAAAGAGTAAGGATACAGTCAAAATTGTAGATGATGATATGGTAGTAGATTTTACACCAAATAGAGACTTCGTATATAATATCCAAACTCCTCAAGCCTTTGACAAAAACTTAATCTTTGACCTATATCAAAGATATGTAGAAAGTGAATTTAAAATAACAGATGACAGCCAATTATTTGAATTTTTCAAAAGAGATGAAAAAGTAAAAGTAATAGAAGGTGAGTATTCTAACATAAAGATTACAACCAGAGAAGATATAATATTTGCAAATGCATACATGTCTAAAAAGGAGCTTGATATATGAGAATAGGAATGGGTTATGATGTCCATAAACTAGTTGAAAATAGAGATTTATACCTTGGAGGGGTCAAAGTTGATTATCCCTTGGGACTATTGGGACACTCTGATGCAGATGTCCTAATCCATGCCATAATGGATGCTATTTTAGGAGCTATGGCCATGGATGATATAGGAAAATTATTCCCAGATACAGATAAAGCCTATAAGGATATATCATCAGTAATCTTATTAGAAAAGGTAGTCTCGCTTATGCAGGAGAATAAGTATAGGATAGTTAACCTAGATACAGTCTTGATATGCGAGTATCCTAAAATAAATCCGATTAGAGAAGATATAAGATTAAGTTTAAGTAAAGTTTTAAAAACAGATATAAAAAATATAAGCATAAAAGCTTCAACTAGTGAAAAATTAGGATTTACTGGAAGGGGCGAGGGAATTGAAGCAAGAGCTATAATTTTATTAGAGGAGATATAAAAATGAAAAAATTAATTACTTCAGAATCAGTAACTGAAGGCCATCCAGATAAGGTCTGTGATAGGATATCAGATGCAATATTAGATGAGTGCCTAAAAGAAGATGAAAACTCTAGAGTGGCATGCGAAACAGTAACCACAACAGGTTTAGTCCTAGTAGTTGGAGAAATAACTACTAAAGCTTATGTACCAATAGAAAAAATAGCTAGGGATACTATAAAAGAAATAGGATATACCGATCCATCTCTAGGCTTTGACTACTCAAATGTTGCAGTATTAACTAGTATAATAGAGCAATCATCTGATATAGCTATGGGAGTAAATACATCATCTGACTATAACGAAAGTAAGGATGATTATGATAAAATTGGAGCAGGAGACCAAGGGATGATCTTTGGTTTTGCATCAAATGAAACAGATGAGTACCTACCAATATCAGTAGTATATGCTCAAAAACTTGCCCAAAGGCTAACAGAAGTTAGAAAAGAAGGTATCCTATCTTACCTAAGACCAGATGGAAAAACCCAAGTAACAGTAGAATATGATGATGATAAACTAGTAAGGATAGACTCTATAGTAATAAGTGCCCAACATAGTGAAGATGTTGACCTTAAGAGGATTAGTGAGGATATCAAAACAGAAGTTATTAAAAAAGTAATAGATGAAAAGCTATTAGATGAAAATACCAAAATATATATAAACCCAACAGGAAAATTTGTAATAGGTGGACCAAAGGGTGATAGTGGTCTAACAGGTAGAAAAATTGTAGTAGATACCTACGGTGGATATTCTAAAGTAGGTGGTGGAGCATTTTCTGGAAAAGATCCAACAAAGGTAGATAGGTCAGCAGCTTATATGGCTAGATTTGCAGCCAAAAACATGGTAGCAGCAGGCCTTGCTGAAAAATTAGAAATTGGCCTATCCTATGCTATAGGTGTAGCCAAACCCCTATCTATATTTGTAGATAGTTTTGGTAGTGGTAAATATGATGATGAAAAATTACTAGAAATAGTAAAAGAGAATTTTGATTTTAGACCACAAGCCATAATAGATAAACTTGATCTAAAAAGACCAATATATAAGAAAACTTCAAGCTATGGTCACTTTGGAAGAAATGATAGCGACTTTACCTGGGAGAATCTAACAAAGGTTGAACAACTAAAGAAATATTAGGAGAGATAATGGCGAAATTTAGAAAAAATGTAGCTATAGATCTTGGAACAACTAGTATCTTAGTCTATATAAGCGATAAGGGAATAGTTTTAGAAGAGCCAAGTGTAATAGCCACAGATGTCCTAACAGGTGATATCCTAGCTTGTGGTAGTGAAGCTAAAAAGCTCTTAGGAAGAGCATCAGGTAATATAAAGGCTATAAAACCAATGAAAAATGGCGTAATAGCAGATTTTAAAGCTACTGAAAGAATGCTAAAATACTTCTTAGATAAGGCCGTAAAAAAGTCACTTCTAAAACCTGATGTATTGATATGTATACCATCTAGGTCTACCCAAGTTGAAAAAAGAGCAGTCCTAGAAGCAAGCGAAAATGCTGGTAGCCATAGGACCTACCTCATAGAAGAACCTCTAGCTGCTGCTATTGGAGCAGGAGTTGATATAACAGATCCAAATGGAACATTAATCCTAGATATAGGTGGGGGGACTTGTGATATAGCTGTAGTATCTATGGGTCAGATAGTAACTAGCTCATCTACAGAAATTGCAGGCAATGAGTTTGATAGAATAATACAAGAATATATTAGAAAAAGATATGGCCTATTAATAGGAGAGCAAAAGGCTGAAAATGTAAAAATTGCGGCATCTAAAGAATCTATGGAACAATCAATTGAAGTTACAGGTAGGTTAATTGATGGGGGACTTCCTCAAAAAATCTATGTTCCAGTTGCTGAAATATACGATTGTCTAATTCCTTCGATTGATATAATAGTAAAAGGGGTAAAAAAAGTATTAGAAGTTACACCACCTGAACTATCAGCTGATATCTTTGATAAAGAAATGATCCTAACTGGAGGATCTGCCCTAACCCTAGGCCTTAAAGAAAGAATAGAAGAAAAGCTACAAATTCAGGCAGTAGTTGCTAAAAACCCAACTGAGTGTGTAATTGATGGAACAAGTAAGGCCCTAACATGGATGGATTCGCTTGATTATGAAAAAAGTGAGCAAATGAAATTTAGGCAAAGTCAGTTAGAAAATAATGAAAAACTAAGGAGAAGATAAATGAGCGTAAAACTAGTTTTAGTAAGACATGGCCAAAGTGAATGGAACCTAGCAAATAAATTTACAGGCTGGACAGATGTAGATTTATCTGAAAAAGGAGTAGAAGAAGCAAAATCAGCAGGAGAAAAGATCAAAGAAGCTAAAATCACCTTTGACCATGCCCACACTTCAATACTTAAAAGAGCTATAAAAACATTAAACTATGTTTTAGAATATTCAGATCAAATGTTTGTTCCAGTAGAAAAATCATTTAGACTAAATGAAAGACACTACGGAGCTCTCCAAGGACTAAACAAGGATGAAACTAGAGAAAAATATGGAGACGAACAAGTTCATATTTGGAGAAGATCCTATGATACTCTTCCACCACTACTAAGTGATGAAGATAGCAAGGCCCAAAATGAAATGCCATTGTTTAAAAACCTACCAGAAGATGTAATACCAAGGGGAGAAAACTTAAAAATAACCCTTGAAAGAGCCCTACCATATTACTTTGATAACATAGCTCCACAACTACTAAAGGGAGAAAATGTCCTAATAGCAGCCCATGGTAATTCACTTAGAGCCCTAGCTAAACATCTTGAAAATATATCTGATGAAGATATAATGGGTCTTGAAATACCAACAGGTCAACCAATAGTATATGAATTAGATGAAAATCTAAAAGTAATAAATAAAACTAGCCTATAAATAATAATAAATACTGGGGGTGGCACTTGTCATCCCCAATATTTAAGTATAATATACATATAAACAGTTAGTTTAGAGTAACAATCTAATTAATTTGAAGAAAAGATTAAACTTATCAAGGGGGAAATTATGAAGATTGCATCAGTCGAAAATGAAAATGGAGTTTCCTCTCTTTTAAATGTAAATTTTGATCAGAAGGAAGTTGAAATAGATAAGATAGATGAAATTGACGATCTTTTATTTACAGACCTTTCAGTATATGATCTAATTTTAGTAGACATGAGCCATGATAAATGTTTGGATTTTATTTATTACCTAAAGCAAAAAGCCAAGGCTCCAATAATATACCTAACTGATAGAAGCAAAGAAAATCCGTGGGAACTTGAGCTTGATGATAGAGAATTTATTACTCATTCCTACTCCAGAGAAGAATTTGTAAATGAAGTTTTCAAACAAGTAAATAAAATGAGAAAAACTAATGTCGTTGAAATAGGCAATCTATCTTTAGAAGAGGAAAATGGGATATTTAGAGTTAGAAATAATATCCTAGACTTAAATGATAGTGAAATTTCTATATGTGCCATATTTATAGAAAATATGGGCGAATATATTACAGATGAATTTATAACCAAAGAATTAGTGAAAAAAGGCAAGAGCCTAAAACCATCATCAATACCTTTAAAAGTAAAAAATATCAAAAAACAGTTTAAAAAAGTAAACCTAGACCCTATAGAAAAAAAAAGCAATCTAGGATATGCCTGGGTGCTGGATACTTGTAACAAGGTCTAAAAATTTAATTGCAAAATATATCCTACTGTGGTAGGATATATTTAGATAAGATAAATAAAACGATTGCAAAAGCAATTATCTTCAGGGTGAGGTGTGATTCCTTAACCGGCGGTTATAGTCCGCGAGTCCTAGTGATTGAATTGGTGAAATTCCAATACCGACAGTATAGTCTGGATGAAAGAAGATTTTTTAATCAACCTTTTATATGCCCTGGAATGGGCATTTTTTATTGCCCAAAAGGAGGAAATATGAATCAAAGTAAATCATTTAGTTTAAACAAGTACCTAAAAGTGGCTATATTAGCAGCCCTTGCGTATATCCTTATGTTTATTCAAATACCTATACCCTTGGCACCACCATTTATGAAAATAGACCTGGCTGATGTTCCAGCCCTAATAGGGGGATTTGCTATGGGCCCAGTATATGGGGTAATAATTCAACTACTTAAAAATATCCTAAACCTAAGCAAAACCACAACCATGGGTGTAGGAGAGCTATCTAACTTTATAGTAGGAGCTGTTTATGTATATGTTTCAGCAAGCATATACAAAAATAACAAAAACATAAAAAATGCCAACCTAGCCCTACTAATAGGAGTTTTGGCTATGACAGTAGTAGCAACTATATCAAATGCCTTTGTAGTATTTCCAACCTATGCTAAGGTAATGGGTATAGACTTACAAGCCTTTGTAGATATGACTAGGGCAGGAAATAGACTAGTTAATTCATATTTTAGTCTAATGGTTTTATCCATTGCTCCATTTAATATAATAAAGGGTGCTATATCATCAGTTGTAACTAAGTTAATATATAAGAGAGTATCACCTCTAATAAAATATAGCTAAAAAAGTCCAAGAAGGATTGGTTAGATCACCTATCTTTCTTGGATTTTTTATGTTTTAAACTTACTAGAAAAAAGTATAATATCTAGGTAAAGGGGAATTATGCTTATACAAAACTTAAACGACTTAGAAAAATTCGCCTATAACTTTGCTAAAAACCTAAAAGAAGGCGATGTAATAAATTTAATAGGAGAGATGGGTAGTGGAAAAACTACCTTTACTAACTATGTTTGTAAATATTTTGGAGTTAGTGATTCATCATCACCTACTTTTGCTATAGTAAATATTTATCAGGCAGATAAGAAAATATATCACCTAGACCTATATAGGTTTGATGATCCTGATGATATCCTAGATATAGACTATGAAGAATACTTTTATCCACAAGATGCCATAACATTTATAGAATGGGCTGATAAGGCTAAGGATTACTTGCCTTGTGAAATGATAAATGTTTGGATAGAAAAAATAGATCAAAAAAGTAGAGAAATTAAAGTATCTGATAACTTTAAACAAAGGAGTATAGACTGATGAATATATTAGCCATTGATACATCAACTATGATTTCCACAGTAAGCATATACAGTGATGGTGAAATTATAGGAGATTTCAATGTAAACCAGAAAAAAACCCACAGTGAATCTCTAGTTCCTATGATAGAAACTCTACTAGAGCTATTGGGGATGAGTATAAAAGATATAGATAAATTTGTAATAGCCAAGGGACCAGGATCCTTTACCGGCCTTAGGATTGGTATGGCAATAACTAAAACCCTAGCTCAAGTTAATGATAAAAAAATATACCCAGTCTCAACCCTACTAGCCCTTGCCCATAACTCATCTTCTGATATATTAAAAGTCCCTATGCTAGATGCTAGGGGAGATAGAATATATGGTGCAGTTTATGATAAAAACTTTAATGAAATTATAAAAGAAGACCTATATAGGATAGATGATTTTTCAACTAAGGTAAATTCACTAGAAAAAGAAGTGGAGCTTATTGGCCTAATGAATGACAAATATGGGGATAAATTTACTAGGGCAGAGAGCCTAGATATAAACTTTAACAGCTGTATAGGAAAATCTCTAATAAAGGTATGCCTAGATATGGGTGATTATGATGAGGATTTATTTAAGGTTGTACCAAACTACCTAAGAAAATCTCAAGCAGAAAGAGAGCTTTCAAAGAAAAATGATAAGGCCAATTAAAATAAGTGATGCTAATAGAGTTTATGATATATCAAAAAATGCTTTTTTTAAGGCAAAAAGTGTAGGACAATTAGTTAAAGATATAGAAGAAAATAGCTTTTTAAAATCATTTGTTTATGAAGAAAATGGGGTCATACTTGGATATTACATATCTAGTATGATCCTTGATATAGCTGAACTTTTTACAATAGCAGTAGATCAAAATTATAGAAAGCAAAAAATCGGGTCATACCTTTTAGATCATTTAATAAATAGGTGTAAAGACTCTGATATAAAAGAGATTTGGTTAGAAGTTTCAACAAAAAATGAAGCTGCTATTAACCTGTATGAAAAATATGGCTTTACAAAAGATGGCCTTAGGAAAAATTATTACCAACAACTAGGCGAAGATGCCTATAATATGAAAAGGAAATTAAAATGACAGATTTTTATACCCTGGGGATAGAAACTAGCTGTGATGATAGCTCTGTATCTATCCTTAAAAATGATAGGGAAATATTAGTTAATTTAATATCATCACAAATAGATATCCATGCCTTATTTGGTGGGGTAGTTCCAGAAATAGCTAGTAGAAAACATATGGAGGCTATAAATCCACTCATAAAAAAGGCCCTAGATGATGCAAGTCTAACCTATGATGAGATAGACCTTATAGCAGTAACCAAGGGTCCAGGTCTAATGGGATCCCTACTAGTTGGGATATCTGCGGCCAAGGCATTATCATTAGCTATAAATAAACCTATGGTTGGAGTCAACCACATGAAAGGGCATATAGCAGCAAACTTCCTAGCCCACAAAAACCTAGAGCCTCCTTTTATAACACTCGTAGTTAGTGGTGGCCATACCTACCTTTGTGATGTAAGAGGCTATACAGATATAAAAGTTATGGGAAAAACTAGGGATGATGCTTGTGGGGAAAGCTATGATAAGGTAGCTAGAAAAATTGGTCTAGGATATCCTGGAGGACCTAAAATAGATAAAATAGCTAAAGAAGGAAATAAAAAAGCCTATGACTTTCCTAGAGTTATGCTAGAGAAGGACTCCTACGATTTTTCATTTTCAGGTCTTAAAACAGCAGTCCTAAACTTTATCAACTCCAAAGAGCAAAAAAAAGAAACCTTTAAAAAAGAAGACCTTGCAGCAAGCTTTCAAGAAGCAGTAGTTGATGTTTTAGTAGAAAAATCAATGAGACTATTAAAAGAAACTGGGAGAGATACCCTAACCGTAAGTGGTGGAGTTGCAGCAAACTCTAGACTTAGACAAAGACTAGAAGAAGCCTGTGAGAGAGAAAATATCAAATTCTACTATCCTGACCCTATATTATGTACAGACAATGCAGCCATGATAGCCCTAGCTGGATACCTAGCCTACAAGGATGGGCAAACTAGCGATAAATTTATGAAAGTATATCCTAATTTGGAATTATAAAATGAGAAAGAATACAAAAAAAGACAGAAACCAGATAAAAAGATATAACAAATTAAAAAAAACTAGCTCTATACTATGGATTTTAGGAGGACTGGCAGTTCTAGGCTTTGGAATCTACTATATGGAGATTTTTGAAATAGTTTTTGGAATCTTTGCCTTAGTTTATGCCCTAATAAACCTAAGAAGCAAATCCTACTCCCTCCAATCTATAAAAAGAATTGAAAGAAATAAAATCAGCTTTATAGTATCTTTTATCATAATATATTCCCTAGTAAATCCCCTAGGACTTTTGGGGCTAATCTATGATTTATACAAAAGAGACCTAGTCCTTTTATCTGGAGGCTTTGATGAATAAGGCTATCAAAAAAAACCTGCTTTTATTATTAGCTATGATACTTTTATCCTCATGTGCCGTAAGAAGGTTAGAAAATCTAGATAGAAAAAAAACCATGGCCCAGATGGAAAAATCAGGTCCTATCCTATCAGATGGGAGTTTTTATCCTGATAAAATAGATGATTTTACTATAGATGAATATATAAAATGGTATAAAAGCCTAAAAGATCCTGTAAAACTAAAACTAAACTCTCCACAAAAAGTAAAACCACTTACAAAAGAAGAAAAAGTAGAAGACTTTAACTTCTTTTTTAAAGAAATAAAGGAAAATTATCCATTTTTCAATGTATTAAAAAGAGAATATGGGATAGACTTTATAGCAAACTATAGCAAATACCTAAAAGAAGTAGATAAAGCCGATACCGATGAAAAATTCTTGGAAACCATGAAAAAAATAGCAAGCGATCTAAAAAATGGCCACACCAAGATAGCCAACAAAGAATATGTAGAAAATACCCTAGACTACTATGCCGAAAAGTGGAAGACTCCTTCAATATATTATGAATTTATAAACCTAAATAAGCAAACAGTTAGAAATAGGTATCAAATAGAGGGTAGACAAAGTGATACACAAGCTAGCCTTGATAAAAGAAGAGCCTTACTTTTTGAAAATGATGATTCTAACAATATACAACTAGAAAAATTAGAATCTAACATAGCCTTACTTAAGATAAAGAAAATGAAAGGCCCAGAAAGTTATGATAAAGATAGCAAAATCATAGAAGAGTTTCTAAAAAACAAGGATATATATAAGGCCCTGATAATTGATATAAGGGGTAACACCGGTGGAAACTATGACTATTGGAAAAACTTCCTCCTACCTAAACTTGTAGTAAGACAAAAAAGTGTCACAAATAGAATGTTTATAAAAGACTCTGAAAAATCTAAGCTAATATTTGAAGATGAGACCATAAATGTAGAAAGAATTAAAAATGTAGACCTATCTGCCATTGACTTAGACTATAGAGAAGATATAGACAACTTTGACTATTATATAAAAGAAGACATAACTATAAACCCAGACAAAACAGATGACCTATACGGTTTTGACAAACCGATATTCCTCCTAGTAGATGAAAAAGTATTTTCAGCAGCTGAAGGCTTTGCAAACTTCATGAAATACTCATCACAAGCCACCCTAGTAGGAGTAACAACAGGAGGAGATGGGATAACCCTAGGAGTAATTAACTCGGTAATGCCAAACTCTGGCCTAGTATTTACCTACACCAACACCCTAGGCTATGATCCAAAAGGTGCAATAAATCAAGAGAACCCAACAAACCCAGACATAATCTCAAACTCCTACAAAAACTCAATAACTACCATAGAAAAAATGGTAAAAGATAAGGAAGAGTCCAGCAAGTAATCGCTGGACTTTTCCTTATTAAAAATAATATGTAAAAGCAAGCATAATGTAATTAGATAATTTGAATTGAAAATTAATTTACAATATAATTATATAAGATATATAAATA
>JAPJPH010000128.1 GCA_030825745.1 Anaerococcus sp. | reverse complement strand
AGAATATATAGAGTTTAGTGGATTTGAAGAAGGAACTGACGGATTTTTTATAAGCAAATTTAGAAAGAAAGATTATGAAAACAACTATTAATGATAAGTCTTTATTAGAACTTGAAAAAATATTTGAACAAGAAGGATACCCTAGATTTAGAGCTAGACAAGTTTTTAGACAAATCCATGTTAATAAAATAAACGACTTTGATAAAATGACAGACCTTTCTAAAAAAATGAGAGAGGACTTAAAAGAAAAATTTTACTTTCCAAAGGTAAAAGCCTTAGAGCAATATAAATCTAATGTTGATTTAACTAGCAAATATTTACTTCAATTAGATGATAATTCTATAATAGAGGCTGTCTATATGGAGTATGAGAATAGAAAAACTATTTGTATCTCCTCACAAGTAGGCTGTAGGATGGGGTGTAAATTTTGTGCCTCAACAAAAAACGGGCTGGTTAGAAACCTAACAGCTGCAGAGCTTATAGAAGAAGTTTATGAACTAGAAAGATTAAATTCAGATATAAATAATATAGTTATAATGGGTATAGGTGAACCATTAGATAATTTTAATAACATAATAAGGTTTTTAAAGATGATTACAGATGAAAATGGTAGAAACCTATCTCACAGATCTATAACTCTTTCAACATCTGGTTTAGCCAAGCAAATATATAGGCTTGCTGATAGTGGTATTGATGTAAATCTTGCAATAAGTTTACATTACCCAACAGATGAAAAAAGAGAAAAATTTATGCCTATAACAAAAAAATATAAAATTGATCAAATAATGAAGGCGTGTGATTATTATTTTGAAAAAACTAAAAGAAGAATTAGTTTTGAATATGTAGTAATAGATACAGTAAATAATACAGATAAAGATGCAAAAGAGCTTAAGAAAATTTTGGGTGGTAGAGACATTCATATAAATTTAATTCCATTAAATCCTATAGAAGAGTTCAATTATAAGAGCCCAAAGGATGATGCAATTAAATCATTTATGAAAAAATTAACAGATATGGGTATAAATGCCACAATAAGAAAATCGATGGGTCAGGATATAAACGCTAGCTGTGGACAATTAAGAAATAATTATGCGAGGTAGGTATGAAATTTAGCACAATTTCTAATATAGGAAAGCTGCGAGATGAAAATGAAGATTCTTATGCTAATTATTCAATTAAAGATAAGGAATTTTTCATAGTTGCAGATGGCATGGGTGGTCATAAAAATGGTGATCTTGCTAGCAAACTAGCTGTAAAAAGTTTTATAGACTATATAAAGGAAAATCTAGATGATAATGATAAAGATCTAAAGACATTTCAAAAGCAGGCTATAATATATGCAAATGATAAGATATATGACTTATCAAATGAAAATGATGATTTCAAAATGGGAACAACAGTTGTTTGTTTAACAATTGATTATAGTAAGCGCAAGTATTATATAGCTCATCTAGGTGATTCAAGATTATACCTATATAGAAATGAACAGTTACTAAAACAAACCAGAGATCATTCCCTAGTCAATGATCTAATCGATACAGGATCACTAACAGAAGATGAAGCTAAAAATTTTATCAACAAATCAGCAATAACCAAGGCAGTAGGAACTGAAAAGAATATAGAACCAGAATGTAAGGTCTTTGATATGAAAGATGATGATATTATTCTAATGTTTACAGATGGACTAACAAATGAGTTAGAAGATAGTCAAATTAAAGAAATAGTAGCTAATAACAAAACAGCTATTGATATATCATCAAAATTAGTGGAAATGGCATTACAAATGGGTGGTCATGATAATATAACAGTGACCACAATATTAGTATAAGAGGTAATATGGATAAAATAATATTGGACAATAGGTATGAAATTGTTCAGCAGATAGGTGTAGGAGGTATGGCCAAGGTCTATAAGGCCAAGGACAAACTTTTAGATAGGTATGTTGCTATAAAAATCTTAAAAGAGCAATATGCAGAAGATGAAGAATTTCTTAAAAAATTTAACAACGAAGCACAATCTGCTGCCAAACTTAATCATGTAAATATAGTAAATGTATTTGATATAGGTCAAGATCTATTAGAGGGTAAGAAAATTTATTATATTGTTATGGAATATGTAGAAGGTCAAACCTTAAAAGAGTTGATTGAGAAAGAAGGACCTTTAAAAAACCATGACATAATAGATTATTCTATACAAATAGCCCAAGCTTTAAAGCTTGCCCATAGATCTGGTATAATTCATAGAGATATAAAACCACAGAATATATTGATAGATAAATATGGATTGGCTAAAGTTACTGACTTTGGTATAGCAAGAGTATCATCTAATGCTACAATAACCTATACTTCATCTATACTAGGTACAGTGCATTATATTTCACCAGAACAAGCTAAGGGTAAAATAGTTGATGAAAAAAGTGATCTTTATTCACTAGGTGCCTTGATGTATGAAATGGCTACAGGAGAAGTACCATTTGATGCAGATAATTCTGTGGGCATAGCTGTTATGCATATACAAGATAAAGCAAAGGCTGCAAAATCTTTAAATACAAATTTAAGTGAGCATCTAAATTATATAATAATGAAGCTGCTACAAAAAGAACCATCCCAGAGATTTCAAAATGCAACCGAACTTATAGCTGCCCTTGAAAATGAAAATATAATCAAAGAATCCTTTGTAAAAACTACAGAAGATAAAACTGAAAAAATTCCTATAGTTACCCCTGTAGGAAAAAAAGTTTCAAAAAAAGTAAGAAAAAAAACTGATGATAAGAAAAATAAAAATACTTCTAAAGAGGCAGTTTATACATCAAAACCGGAAATTACAGATGATAAAAGTCAAAAAAGCAAGCCATTAAAAGTATGGCCACTAGCTCTTTTAGCCCTAATCTTAGTTTCTGCTGTCTACTTTTTCCTAAATAGACCTGAACCTGTTACAGTAGAAGTACCTGTGGTAATTAATTTGGATCAAAACCAAGCAGTTAAGGAGATTGAAAAAAGAGGCTTGAAAGCTAATATTTCAAGGACTGAAGAAAGTGATGAGTATGAAAAAGGCAAGGTAATGGAGCAAGACCCTAAAAGCTCTACAAAAGTTTCTGAAAATAGCACAGTAAACCTTGTTATAAGCTCAGGAAGAAGTGTCGAAATACCTGATCTTAGAGACTTAGACCTAACCCAAGCGGAAGATCAATTAAAAGAAGTTGGATTGAAACTTGGAAGAACAAGTACTGAATATGATGATAATGTAGAAAAAGACTTAGTAATAAGCCAATCTCCTCGAGCAGGCAATTCAGTTCAAATAGGATCTGCTATAGATCTTGTAATAAGTGCAGGTCAAGAGGAGAAAATAGTAAATGTAGAGGTTCCATCTTTAGTTGGACTTAGTGAACAATCAGCAACTAATCTTATAGAACAAGCAGGCTTGTCATTAAGGAATATAGATTATCAAAATAGCGATGATGTTAAAAAAGATCATGTAATTAGCCAATCTATTGCATCTGGAACTGAAGTTGCATCTCAATCACAAATTGACCTTATAGTAAGTTTAGGTCCAAAAGAAAAAGAAGAAG
>JAPJPH010000127.1 GCA_030825745.1 Anaerococcus sp. | reverse complement strand
CTCCGGTGGTATAGCAGGAGTTGGAATTACCCAAGGTCTTCCAAGAGTTGAGGAGCTTTTTGAAGCTCGTAAACCAAAGGGACTTGCTTTTATAGCAGAAAACTCTGGTGAAGTAACTCTAATCCAAAATGAGAAAAAGACTGATGTCGAAATCCTAAGTGATGATGGATTTGCTAAAAAATATAACATACCATTTGGATCTAGGATTCTAGTTCATGATGGAGATATAGTTAAAAAAGGTGATCAACTAACAGAAGGTTCCCTAAACCCACATGATGTATTAAATGTTTTAGGAAAAGTAGGAGTTCAAGACTATATAACTAAAGAAGTTCAAAAAGTTTATAGACTTCAAGGTGTAGAAATTGATGATAGACATATCGAAGTTATAGCTCGTCAAATGCTAAAGAAAGTTAAAATTGACGAAGCTGGAGATACAGAATTTTTACCAGGCTCCCTTCAAGATAGAAGAGATGTTGATATAGCAAATGAAAAATTAGAAAAAGAAGGAAAAGCTAAGGCCGAATATACCCAGGAATTACTTGGTATAACTAAGGCATCTCTAGCTACTGATTCTTGGTTATCAGCAGCATCCTTCCAAGAAACAACTAGAGTATTAACAGATTCATCTATCAAAGGTAAGATTGATGACCTAAAGGGTCTAAAAGAAAATATAATAATAGGTAAACTAATACCTGCAGGAACAGGTCTAAAAGCCTACAATGATGTAGAAATAGACTATGAAGATAAGGACCTAGAAGATGCTCAAATAGCTTTAAATATAGAAGAAGCTAAGGCAGAAAATGAAGAAGTCCTAGAAAATTAGTTTTAAAGATGCCACTTAGGCATCTTTTTTTCTGGGTAAATTGAAGCCTTTAGAAAATTTATGATTTTCCTAGAATTCACCTATAATTTTCTCCATTTCTTTGCTATAATAAATAGGGTAAGGAGGTATTATGCCAGATATAAAGAAGATAAGTAGGAGGTGGAGAAAAAAGAACCTAGTGACCATATTATCTTTCGTCCTCACAGGAATTATTTGTGGTCTAAGTATAGGTATCTTTAAAAAACTCATCTTTATCCTATCTCAAAATATGAAACATTTCATAGTAAAATCTAGTTTTTCTCTAGGATCAAGTCTTTTAGTTATTGGAATATTTTTTCTTCTAGCAAGTTTTATATATCTATTATCAAAGTCTGATAAAAACATTGCTGGCTCAGGAATCCCAGTTATCTACGCAATGTTAGCCAATAAAATAGACCTAGACTCTAAAAAAACCCTAGTTAAAAAGTTTATAGCCTGTATTTTAACCATAGGATCAGGACTAACCCTAGGACGCGAGGGTCCATCGGTTCAAATTGGAGGTCTTATTGGAGATATAGTACATAAAAAAATAAATGCTAAGGATAGCAAGATATATTTTATAGGAGCATCAGCAGGGGCAGGTATAGCCGTAGCCTTTAATGCACCCATGGCAGGACTTTTATTTACAGTTGAAGAGATTTTTAAAAAGACTGACAGGAAGGTATTTTTATCATCAGCCATAACCATATTTTCTGCAATTATAACAGCTGATCTTATTTTTGGAAATACTCCAGCCCTAAAGCATATACCAGAATTTGACCCTCTAGACTTATCTATGATGGGTTACCTTATAATCTTAGGTTTAATTTCAGGCATATCAGGAGTTTTCTTTAACAAGGTAATTATAAATTCAAAAACTCGTATAGAAAAGATAAATATCCATCCTTTCATAAAATATGTCATACCATTTATTATAACAGCTATAGTCTTGCTTATAGATATAAGGCTATTTGCTTCAGGAGAATCCTTTATCTTCTACCCCCTATATGGGAATGAAGATTTAGCAAACCTCATATTCTTATACTTTGCAAAGATAATCTTACTAAGTCTTACCTTTGGTGCTGGTATTCCTGGAGGATCCCTTGTTCCCCTCCTAGCTCTAGGCTCTTTAGTAGGAAATATAGTAGCCCTAGTCTTTGTAAACTTGGGCATCCTTGACCCTGAGTTTATATTTGTATTTTCTATGCTAGGTATGTGCGCCCACTTTTCAGCTATAGTAAGGACACCAATTACAGCAATCATCCTAATCCTTGAAATGACTGGAGGAGCCTTCTCCTATCTTTTGGGACTTGCCCTGGTAGCTCTAATAGCCTACAGTGTAGCCGAGCTATGTAATAGTGAGCCTTTCTATGATCACCTATATGACTTGCTCATAAAGAAGAAGTTTAGAGAATTAAATGTATAAAAAATAGAGCTAGAAAGCTCTATTTTTTATACTAGATATTCATTAGCTCTTTTAAGAGATTCTATAATCTCTAAGTTTTGAGGACAGATTTTCTCACACTTACCACACTCGATGCAAGCTTCAGGACTTACACCATCTTTTAAATACTCTTCATAGGCCTTTTTAGATTTTTCTGCTTCATCATAAAGATAAGCATTATTCCATAGGCTAAATACCTTTGGAATATTTATATCTACAGTACAAGGCATACAGTATTCACAAGATGTACATCCTATCTGCTCCTTGGCCTTATAGGCTGCCCTAGCCTTTTCAAAAAAACTTTTTTCATCATCACTTAGCTTATCATAGGAAGTGGTAGATGCTATATCTATATTTTCCCTAACCTGGCTTATATCATTCATCCCACTTAGGACAGTCATAACATTATCTAGGGATAGGACGTATTTTAAGGCAAGCTGGGATGGAGATAACTTAAAGCCTAGATCATCTATGAGATTTTTTATTTCAGCTGGAGGATTGGCTAACCTACCACCCTTTATAGGTTCCATTATTATTACAGGGATATTTAACTTCTTAGCTAGCTCATAGCCCCTTAGGCCTGCCTGGTAATTTATATCCAAATAATTTAGCTGGATCTGACAAAAATCCCAGTCAAAACTTTTTATAATCTCTTCAAAGGCAGAAAACTCATCATGGAAACTAAAACCAACATTTTTAACTAAGCCTTTTTCCTTGATATCCTTTAAAAAGTCAAAAACTCCAAGATCTACCATCTCCCTAAACCTCTTTATATCTAGGGAATGGAGTAGGTAGAAATCTAAATAGTCAGTCCTTAAATTTTCTAGCTGCTCATTTAAAAGGGTATAGAAATCATCATGACTTTTAACCAACCAACAAGGAAGTTTACTAGCTAGCCTTACCTTAGCCCTAAGATTTTCCTTTTCTAAAAACTCACCTACAAACTTCTCACTCATCTTCTCATGGTAGGGATAGGCAGTGTCTATGTAGTTAACTCCAGAATCTATGGCAGCCTTTAATATTTCAGAAGAAATTTCCTTATCGATTTTAGAATTATCTGAATCAATAACCTTAAACCTCATACAACCAAAACCAAGCCTAGAAATATCCTCGCCCCTATAATCAAAGTATTTCATAAAACCTCCTTATGTATTTTCTAATAAAATTATATCATAAATAGGGCTGTGTACCCTAATCAGAAGGTCTATACACAAGATACTAGACACTCTCGATACTCTATTTTAGTTTATACGGTAATCTTTATAATGTGCGGATGCTAGCTGATTTATAAGATGAATTGATATGGCCTATGTTTTTTGGGGATTGCAAGTTATA
>JAPJPH010000126.1 GCA_030825745.1 Anaerococcus sp. | reverse complement strand
ATCATATCTTGTGTTGTGCCAGATGTTTTGTATTCTTGGCAATCAGCTAACAGAAAGTTATTTAAAAGAGAAGCAATTATAGTTGATTCTGACACACCGATATTTTTGACCATAGATTACGAAAACCCTAGAGAAGTAGGAGCCGATAGGTTAGTAGATGCAGTTGCAGCTTTTGATAAATATGGAGGTCCTAGCATAGTAGTTGATATGGGAACTGCTATTACTTTTGATGTAATAACAGAAGATAGGGTATATCTAGGAGGATCTATAGCTCCAGGCATAAAAATAGCTCAAGATGGACTATTTGGCAAAACTGCTAAGCTTCCAAAAATCGAACTTATGGAACCTGTAAGTGCTATAGGTAAAAACACATCAGATTCTATAAACTCTGGTATTATTCTAGGTTATATAGGAATGATAGATAATATTATTTCAATCCTGGAAAATGAGCTTGTAAATGACTATGGAGTTGATGAGAGTGATATAACTGTAATAGCTACTGGAGGATTCTCTGAGCTTATATCAAGGTCTAGTAAATATATTGAAATTATAGAACCAGATTTAATGCTTGAAGGATTGAGGATTATTTATGAGAGAATCAAAAAATCCTAAAAATGCTATGCTAGCACCCTTAGCTGGTGTTACAGATATAGCTTTTAGGATGATTTGCGAAAACTATGGTGCTTCAAAGACATTTACAGAAATGGTTTCAGTTAATGCACTGGCATTTGATAATAAGGCATCTAGACAAATAATCGCATCTCCTATCCAGGAGAAAAATTGTAATATTCAGATATTTGGAAATGATCCTTTAAAGATAGAAAAAGTAGTAAAAGAAGTGATAAATCCTATTGAAAAATTTAAAGAAATAAGTTTCAATATGGGTTGTCCTGCTCCAAAGATATTTAACAATAACCAAGGCTCAGCCCTACTAAAAGATATCCACTTAATTGAAAAAATAGTAAAAACCTTAAGAAAATCAACAGAAAAAATAATAAATGTAAAATATAGGTTAGGTGTTGATGATAATAGCATAAACTACTTAGATGTAGGTAGGGTATGCGAGGATAACGGATGTGATTATGTTATCCTCCATGCTAGAACTAAGGAACAAAAATACCAAGGTAAAGCTAGGTGGGATGATATAAAGAAGTTAAAAGAAAATCTTTCCATTCCTGTAATAGCCAACGGCGATGTTTATAGCGTAAATGATTTTATAGATATAATTGAAAAAACTAAGGCTGATGGGGTTATGGTAGCACGTGGTGCTATGGGTAATCCTTTCATATTTAGGCAGATAGACGATTATCTTAATAATAGGCAAATAAGAGAAAGACAAGTAAAAGAAATATTTGACACAATGAAAGACCAATACAACTTATCATTAAAATATAAGGATGAAAAACTTGTCATAAACCAGATGAGAAAACATGTGGGTTGGTATGTAAAAGGTCTAGAAGGTGCAGCTGAATTTAGAAATGAACTAAATCAACTTAAGTATACAGCTAGTATTTTTAAGTTAATAAATGAATATGAAGATGAATTAGAGGGAAAATATGGCAGAAAATAAAGAAGTTATACTAAGTAAAGAATATCTTGAAAAGCTTGAAGATGAGCTTGAGTATTTAAAGACAAAAAGACGTCCTGAAATTGCAGAAAAAATCAAAATTGCTAGAAGCTTTGGAGATTTATCTGAAAATGCTGATTATGATGAAGCAAAAAATGAACAAGGTGAAGTAGAATCTAGGATAGCAAAAGTAGAAGATATGATTAGAAATGCTAAGACTATCGAAGTTAACCTAGATAGTGATGAAGTTGGAGTAGGTAATACAGTAATTGTATTTGATGAAGAATTTGAAGAAGAACTAAAATACAAAATTGTAGGTACTGCTGAATCCAATCCACTTGAAGGATATATATCAAACGAATCACCTGTAGGGGCTGCTCTTTTGGGTAAAAAATTAAACGACAGGGTAGAGGTAAATACCCCAAATGGAAAGATGTACTTTATTATAAAGGAAATTAATTAAGGAGTAAAGATGGCTGATAACAAAGATTTAAATGAAATGCTTAAGATCAAAAGGGAAAAACTTGAAGATCTTAAAAATGAAGGAAGAGATCCTCACAAAGTAGTAAACTTTAAAGGAAGAATTCCTGCAAAAGAAATTATTGAAAATTTTGAACAGAAAGATGGACAAACAGTTAGAATTGCCGGTAGAATAAGGGCCAAAAGAGGCCATGGAAATATGTCCTTTATGGATATCCAAGATGAATCTGGACAAATTCAAATAGTAAATCGTAAAAATGTTATCGGCGATGAATTTAAACAAGTTAAAAAATATGATATAGGTGATATAGTTGGTATTGAAGGGGTTGTATTTAAGACCCAACAAGGCGAAATATCAATAGAAACTAAAGAACCTACCCTACTAACAAAATCCTTACAAATGCTACCTGAAAAATGGCATGGACTTAAAGACCCTGACCTTAGATATAGACAAAGATACCTTGACCTTATAGTAAATCCTGAGGTTAAAGATGTCTTTGTACAAAGATCTATGATAATAAGTGAGATTAGAAAATTCTTAGATAAGAGAGGATTTTTAGAAGTAGAAACTCCAATCCTAAATACCATAGCAGGGGGAGCTACTGCTAGACCATTTATTACCCACCATAACACCCTAGATATAGATATGTACCTAAGAATAGCAAATGAGTTATATCTAAAAAGACTTATAGTAGGTGGTTTTGATAAGGTATATGAAATTGGTAGGATGTTTAGAAATGAGGGAATGGATGCAACCCATAACCCAGAATATACCGCTATGGAATTATACCAAGCCTATGCAGACTTTGAAGATATGATGGAAATAACAGAAACTATGGTAGAAACTGTAGCTTTAAATGTAAAAAAGACTACTTCAATAGAATTTGATGGCCATGATATTGAGCTAAAAGCACCATGGAAGAGAATTTCTATGATTGATGCGGTTAAAGAACATGCAGGTGTAGACTTTAACCAAATAACTGATCTAGAAGAAGCAAAGGCTATAGCTAAAGAAAAGAATGTAGAAGTTAAAGAAACTAGGGGAGAGATAATAGCAGAATTCTTTGATGAATATGTTGAAGATAAGCTTATCCAACCAACATTTATAATAGACTATCCAGTTGAGATATCACCATTAGCTAAAAGAAAAGTAGATGATCCTAATCTAACTTATAGATTTGAAGCATTTATCAATGGTAAAGAGATAGCCAATGCTTTCTCAGAATTAAATGATGCTCTAGATCAAAAAGAAAGATTTGAAGCCCAAGTTGCCAAAAGAGAAGCTGGTGATGACGAAGCACAAATGATGGATTATGACTTTGTAAATGCCCTTGAAGTTGGTATGCCACCAACAGGTGGACTTGGTATAGGTATTGATAGACTAATAATGATCCTAACAGGTCAACACTCAATCCGTGATGTCCTACTATTCCCAACAATGAAGCCAATAGGCTTAGAAAAGGCAGAAAATGAGGATTTGTCAAAAGAAACTTACAAAACTTACGACAAACTTACGACAGAAAAAATCGACTTTTCAAAAGTAAAAGTAGAGCCATTATTTGAAGATATGGTTGATTT
>JAPJPH010000006.1 GCA_030825745.1 Anaerococcus sp. | reverse complement strand
AAAGCTAAGGGATAAAATAGGGTCAAAGGTTAAAATAGATAAAAAAGGTGAAACTTATAAGCTTGAAATATTTTGCTATAACTTAGATGATGTCGAAAACCTATATAGGAGATTATCTGATGAAAATAACTGATAGGAAAGTTAGTGATCTTTTAGAAGATATAAAAAGTCCTGGCTCAAACCCTGGTGGAGGGGCTGTTGTTATATTAATTGCTATAATGGCTATCAAAATGATCTTTATGATGGATAAAAATGATTTTGGTGATAGGGAAGTTATAGCAAAAGATAAAAGAAAATCCCTAAAGAGAGCTTGTGATAATTTAGAAGAACTAATGGAAGAAGATATAGCAAATAGCAATAAAATGCTTAGAGCCTATAGAAAAAATTGCCTAACTGATGATATATTGTTAAAAGCTTCAAAAAGTCAAATCCAAGCAGTAGAAATACTACTAAAAACCTTGGATGATATATCTTTTTTCCTAGAATTTGGGAAAATAGTTACTATCTCTGATGGTGAAATAGCTAACAATATGATCAAAGAGTCGATTATATCAGCCATACCGACTATAAAAATAAATTTAGAAAATACTAAAGAAGTATACCATGCAGATGGTATAATAAATCTTTGTAATAATCTATATAAGAAAAATGAGAAAATTATTGAAACGAGGAAGAAATGAATGTAATTTATGTAATCTTGGCTATACTTACTATCTTAGTTATAGTCTTATTTGCCCTAGTAATGTCTATGAATAATAGGATAAGAAGGCAAAAACAAAGATATGATCATCTACTAAGGGGAGCTGTAGGTGATAGTAACCTAGAAGAGCTTTTAACATCTATAAATGATAGGATAGAATCATCAAGCATGGAAATAAGGACTATAGAGCAGAGAAGTTTAGATGCAAAAGATACTACCATGGGAGCTATATCAAATATGGCAGTAATCCACTATGATGCCTTTGATGATCAAACATCTAGCCTATCTTTTAGCCTATGTATGCTAGATAATTTCCACAATGGAATAATCCTTACAAATTTATATTCTAATGATGGATCAAGGACCTACCTTAAAGAAATAATAAATGGTCAATCCACTAGCGACCTATCTACTTACGAAGATAAGGCACTAATTAAAGCGAAAGGATAAAAATAGTCAATTTTATCATTAGTTATAAAATTAACAGGTAGTATTTGCCAAAGTTAGGGTATAATTAAAGCTGTAAAGACTTATAATCTTATAAGGAGGATTAGATGCCAAAAGGAATACTAAAAAACGCAATAGACACAATCAAAGGAAAAGATTTAACAATAGTTCTACCAGAAGGAAATGATCCAAGGGTGCTAGAGGCTGCTCTTAGACATAAAAAAGGTGGACTACTAACACCAATAGTAATAGGTGATCAAGGAGAAATCCAAAAAGTAGCAGATAAAAATGGTTTAAAACTTGGGGATTTAAAAATTATAAACCCTGAATATTTTGAAGAATTTGATAGACTAGTAGATGGCTTTGTAGAAGCTAGACGTGGAAAAGTTAAAAAAGATGAGGCAGAGTTTATATTAACTCACGATGTTAACTACTTTGGAGTAATGCTAGTTAAAGAAGGTCTTGCTGATGGAATGGTATCTGGAGCTAGACATACAACTGGAGAAACTATTAGACCTGCCCTACAAATTATTAGAACAAAACCAGGTGTAAAAAGAGTATCAGGGGTTATGGTAATGGTAGGACCTGAGGGTAATCAATTAATATTTGCAGATACTGCTGTAAATATAACCTTAGAATCAGATGAACTAGCAGAAGTTGCAGTAGAAAGTGCAAGAAGTGCTGAAGCATTTGGAATGGACCCATATGTAGCCTTACTATCATTCTCAACTCACGGATCAGCCCACCACGATTTAGCTACTAAGGTTGCTAAGGCAAAAGAACGTGCATTAGAAATAGATCCTGACTTAAAAATTGAGGGTGAAATCCAATTTGATGCTGCCATAGACCCAGCTACAGCTAAACAAAAAGCACCTGAAAGTGAAGTTGCTGGAAAATGTAATACCTTTGTATTCCCAGACCTACAATCAGGTAATATCGGTTATAAGATAGCTCAAAGACTAGGTGGATACAGAGCCCTAGGACCTATATTACAAGGACTAAATGCCCCAGTAAATGACTTATCTAGAGGTTGCTCAGCCCAAGATGTTTATGAAATTTCTATAATCACAGCATCACAAGCTTGCTAGTTTAAAATTCTTAAAAAGAGACACTCATTTGAGTTGCCTCTTTTTCTATAAGAAAAAAAGGAGGGATTTAAATCTTTATATCACAGATAAAAAACTCGGCTAAGGCAGTAGGACCCATAGCTGTCTTAGTTTTGTTTTTAAATTTATTTGTTGGGGTTTATAATACCCTTATTATTAAATTTTTATTAGGATGCCTTGGTGTAATCCTTGGACTTTCAATATTTTTAACTGGAGTTGACCTATCTATATCAGAAATTGGAGCTAGGGTTTAAGATTTCTTAGGTAAGTTTACTAAAATTAGCCAGGTTATAATATTTGGTATATTTATAGGCTTTATTATTTCAGTTGCAGAGCCCTCCCTTTTAATCCTAGCCAAAGAAATAACAGGAGTCATACCAATAAACGCTTACATAATAGTTATCATAATATCAATAGGAGTAGGGATTATGATATCTGTTGGTCTTTATAGGATATTTAAGGATATAAAAATATCAAATCTTATGATATTTTTATATTCTTTGATATTTATCTTAATGCTTATAACAGAAGATATGGATCATGCCATAGCCTTTGACTCATCAGGAGCTACAACAGGAGCTATGACAACTCCTTTTATAATAGCCCTAGGGGTAGGAGTTGCTAATTTAAAGGGGGATTATTCTGAGGAAGATTCCTTTGGTCTAGTAGGTGCTTAATCAACTGGACCTGTTATATTTGCTCTTTTGATGTGCCTATTTAATGAAAAATCTAAAAGCTTTAGTGTAGGTGATATAAGTATCAATCCTATCTTTAATGGGATAATTAGTGCAAGTTTTGCTATAATTCCTATAGCCCTGGTATTTTTTATAATGAATCACCTATATTTAAAAATAAAGGGGGATAATTTTAAAGAAATAAGTCTAGGCCTAGCCTATACCTACATAGGACTTGTAATATTTTTGACATCAGTAGAAGCTAGCTTTATGAAAATCGCCTTTAGCATGGGTGAGGGTCTTAAGGATAGCAAATTCCTTTATTTGTAGGTATAGCCTTTGATGCAGGGGCAGTAGCCAGCGGTCCAATCACCGCAACCTTTATTCTAGCCTTTTGCCAGGGAGTATCAGGGTCTATAAGTGATGGATTTGGAGTAATATCCTTTGTAGCAATGATGCCAATACTAACTATAATGATACTCGGAAAAATATATAAGGGGGCCCAATAATGAAGCTTTTAAATATAATACTACCAAGGGGCAAGGCAAGTAAGTTTATGAATATGCTAAAAGAAAAAAAGCCCAAGCCATAACCTGTGTATATGGAGAAGGCTCTGCTAGCAGTGAAATCTTAAACACCTTTCATATAGACAAGACCAAAAAAGAAATAGTAATGGCACTAATTGATGAAGATATAAAAGAGAGCGTATTTAAAGAAATAGAAAATAAAATTAAGGATGTAAACAGCTATAGCCTATGCTACGCCCTTAGATGGAAAGGATTATATAATGGATTATGTTTGTTTATATGTAGTAGATAGACACGAGGGACAAAGAGCTATCCACATAGCCCAAGATGCGGGGGCTAAGGGAGCTACTGTAATTCATGGAAGAGGTTGTAGCCAAGATAGCAAATCTCCAATCTTTTTAAATGTGAATATAGAACCTGAAAAAGATATAGTAATGATGGTAATAAAAAAAGAATTAGAAGAACCTATCAAAAAAAGTATATATGAACAAATGGATTTAGATAAAAAAGGTAAGGGTATAATATATACAATACCAGTAAGCAAAGTTTCTGGTCTGATAGAGCAAAGTAAGTAAGAGGAGAAAATTATGCAAAGAATAAATAGTGAAGAGTTTATAGAAAAAGTAGAAAATGGTAAGGGCCTAATCCTAGTAGATTTTTCAGCCACCTGGTGTGGACCATGTAAGATGCAACATCCAATCCTAGAAGAGCTAGAAAATGAAACAGATTATAGCATCTACAATGTAGATGTAGATGAGTCAGAAGATATAGCAGGAAAATACAATGTCAATGCAGTACCATCTCTAATGATATTTAAAGATGGGGTATTAAAAAATACCCTAGTAGGATTTCATGCCAAAGAAGCCTTAGTAAAAGAGTTAGAAAAAATAAATGGATAGATATCAATTAGCTATAATCGGCGCAGGTCCTGCGGGACTTAGCGCCGCTTTAAATGCAAGCATCAGAAATAAGAAGATAATAATATTTGGAGAAGACTCAAACAAGCTTACAAAAAGTGAGTCAATAAAAAACTACCTAGGCTATACTGATATTAGGGGTAGAGATTTAAATGATAAATTCAAAAAATCCTTAGCAGGTAGGTCAATTACATATAGCAAAGATAGGGTATCAAACGTATATGCTATGGGAGATTATTTTGCCATAGAAATAAAGATGGGTCAAATGATAGAAGCAACATCAGTTATAGTAGCTAGTGGGATTGACTTAGGCAAGGATTTAGATAAGGAAGATGAATTTTTTGCCAAGGGTATAAGCTATTGTGCAACCTGTGATGCTAGCTTATATAAGCAAAAAAAAGTAGTAGTCATAGGCTATAATGAAGAAGCAGTTGAAGAGGCTAACTTTACATCAGAAATTGTAGGTGAGCTAATCTTTATAAATATGACAAAAAAAGATGTTAAACTAAATGAATCCATAAAGCTAATAGAAGGTGAAACTCCTAAAGGTTTTCTGGGAGATAAAAAAGCAGAAGCTCTTTTACTAAAATCAGGCAAAAAAATCCAAGCTGATGGATTTTTCATAATCAGAGATAGCTCAAAACCAGATAGACTCATACCATCAATAGAGATAGAAGATTCTCATATAAAAGTAGATAAAAATATGCAAACTAATATTAGAGGCTTATATGCTGCAGGAGATGTAGTTGGTAAGCCTTATCAGATAATGAAAGCTGTAGGAGAAGGCCAGATAGCAGGATTAAATGCAGCAAGTTATATTAGTAAACTTGATAGTATAAAATAATGAACTATCATTGATATTATAAGAGTAAAAAAGTATTATAATAAACTAGCTATATATAAATATATTCTTAAATTTTATTTAAATTATCAGAAAATAAGATATAATATATAGGAAACATTAATTAGTCATCTCTAGGAGGATATATGACAACAGAACATATAGATTTTTTTGAATTTAACAATTCAATATTTTCAATGATTAGAGAAATTTCACATAAAATTGATCTACTATTACAAGATACTGCAAATGAGTTAAAAATTACTCCTTTGCAATTAAAAATGATTATTACTCTTTATGCTAATAAGGATACCAGAGATATATCTATAGGATCTTTAGGAAAATCCATTGGTATAACAGGTGGAAATATATCAAATATATGTAAGAAACTTGAAAAACAAGGATTTGTTAAAAGAATTAGAAGTGAAGAAGATGAGAGAGTAGTAAATGTAGTGCTAACAGATGAGGGAAATAAAGCTGCATTAAAGGTTGATAAATACTTTGATAAAATCAGAGAAGAAATTCCAGAAGGTGGGATAGATGTCAACCTACAAACAATAATAGATGAACTTAATTCATTAGATAAACTACTTGATAATTATATATCTAGGAGTGGTTTGTAATGTCAAATAAAAATTCTAGCAAAAGGCCATTATTATATTATTGGATTGTTGCTATAGTTATATTTTTGGTAGTACACTTTGCCCTAAACCCAATAACAACCGATGAAATGGCAAAGGAAGTATCATATTCACAATTTGTAGATATGATAGATAATGACCAAGTAACTGAAGTAAGCAAGGATGCCACCAAATATACCTTTAAAGCTAAGGTAGATAATGATGAAAAAGTCTATGAAACAGGTCTATGGCAAGATAAGGACCTAACAGAAAGACTACTAAGGGCTAAAGAAAGAAATTCAAAATTAGTATTTAGCCAAGAAATAGAAACTAGGATGAATCCATACCTATCCCTATTTTTATCATCAATCCTACCCCTTGTTGCAATATGGGTAATCTTTTACTTTGCATCTAGGTCTTTAACAAAGACCATGGGAGGCAGAGGTGGAGCTGACTTCATGAACTTTGGTAAATCCAATGCCAAAATTTATGTAGAAAATAAAACCGGGAAAAATTTTAAGGATGTAGCAGGCCAAGAAGAAGCCAAAGAATCCTTAAATGAAATAGTAGACTTCTTACACCAACCAGGTAAATACAAGGAAATAGGTGCCAAAGTACCTAAGGGAATCCTCTTAGTAGGACCTCCTGGAACAGGTAAAACCCTCCTAGCTAAGGCTGTAGCAGGAGAAGCCAAGGTACCATTTTTCTCAATCTCAGGATCTGAGTTTGTCGAAATGTTTGTAGGTATGGGAGCTAGCAAGGTTCGTGACCTATTTAAACAAGCCAAAGAAAAAGCCCCTTGTATAGTATTTATAGATGAGATAGATGCCATAGGTAAAAAGCGTGATGTATCCGGATACTCTGGAAATGATGAGCGTGAGCAAACCCTAAACCAACTTTTAAATGAGATGGACGGATTTGATGCTACAGAAGGAGTAGTTTTACTAGCAGCAACAAATAGGCCAGAAATCCTAGACCCTGCTCTAACCAGACCTGGAAGATTTGACAGACGAGTTCAAGTTGAACTACCTGACCTAAAGGGACGTGAGGATATCCTAAAAGTTCATGCCAAAAATATAAAAAGAGATGATGAGATAGACTATGAAGAAATAGCTAGAAGAACTGCAGGAACAAGCGGGGCTGACCTAGCCAACATAGTAAACGAAGGTGCCCTACGTGCAGTAAGAGAGGGCAGGAAAAAACTATCTCAAGAGGATTTAGAAGAATCAATCGAAACAGTAATAGCAGGCCAACAAAAGAAAAATGCCGTAATAAGTGATGATCAAAAGAAAATCATTGCCTACCACGAAGTTGGCCATGCCCTAGTAACAGCCATCCAAACCCACAAGACCCCAGTTACAAAAATAACCATAGTACCAAGAACTGGTGGAGCCCTAGGTTATACAATGACTGTAGATAGGGATGAGAAATATATCATGACCAAGCAAGAACTATTTGATGAAATAGTAACATTTGCAGGAGGTAGGGCAGCTGAAGAGCTAATCTTTAATACCAAAACCACAGGAGCTAGTAATGATATAGAAAGAGCCACAGCCATAGCTAGAAATATGGTAACCATATATGGTATGGATGATGACTTTGACTTTATGCAGCTTGAACAAATCCAAGGAAGATACCTAGGCGGTCAAAGGTCTATGATAGTATCTGATGGAACAGGTAATAAGGTAGATGAAAAAGTAGGAGCTATAATAGCTAAAGCCCACATTAGAGCTGTTGAAATCCTAAAAGAAAATATAAATAAACTCCATGAAATCTCTGATTACCTTCTAAAAGAAGAAACAATCACAGGTGAAGAGTTTATGGATATCTTAGAAGATAAAAAAACACAGGCAAAGCAAAGTGATGTATCTGAAAATACTGATGTAGATGTAAATAATCTAGATAAAGAAACTACCAAGGATCAATTCCCACCAATGGGAGATGAACCTAGGAGTGATGAAGATCCATCTAATGATATTTAAGTAAAACAAAAACCAAGGTCAATCATGACCTTGGTTTTTACATATAAAATATCAATCAAAGTAAATATATCTTTTTCCAGAAATATCCCTTATATCTGTTTTCATATCAAAAATATCTTCAAAGGTTTCTTCATCCAAGACCTGCTTGCTAGTGCCCTTTTTATAGATTTTTTTATTATGGATTAGGATAATTTCATCAGCAAATCTTTCGATTAGGGATATTTGATGCAGGCTAATTAGGGTAGTTAGGTTTAATTTTTTGGTCAAATCCCTTATTAGGTTCATAATCTCATACTGGTTTTTAAGGTCTAAGGCACTGACTGGCTCATCTAGCATTAGGATATCGGGATTATTTACTAAAGCCTGGCCTATAAAGACTTTTTGCACCTCACCCCCACTTAGGCTATTGATATACCTATCCTTGAATTTTTCTAGATTAAGGAGACTAATAACTTCCTTAGTAGCCTTGATATCTTCATCTTTAATCCTAAAAGATAGAGATGATACCTTACCTAGAAGAATTGTTTCAAAGACAGTAAATTTTACGTTAGAATTAATATTTTGATTTAGGTAAGAAAGTTTACCTATTTTTTTTATATCTCCATTATAGGGGATAAGCCCTGCTATGGCATCTAAAATGCTACTTTTACCTGCCCCATTCCTACCCATTAGGATATTTACCTTATTGGCTGAAAGAGTAAAAGAAATATCATCTATTATGTTTTTATCATAGGATATACTTAAATTTTTAACATCAATCATTTTTTGCTCCAAAAAAGAAAATAAATATCAAGGGTAGGCCAATCAAGGAAGATATAATCCCAATTGGCATTATAGTTCCAGGCTTTATTAGCTTAGTTAGGGCTGATGAAAATATAAGCAAAATTGCCCCTATAAGCGAAGATGAAAATAGGTAATACCTTTGGTCTTCTCCTAAAACCCTCCTTGCTATATGAGGGGCTATAAGTCCTATAAAACCTATTACACCTGATATAGATACAGCAAGTGATGAGATAATAGAAACTATTAAAAATGATTTAACCTTTAACCTTCCCACATCAACTCCCAAAGACCTGGCCCTAGATTCTCCAAACCTTAGGGCTGTTAGTTTGTGACTATCTTTTATAATAAGGATAAAACTTAATAAAAAGAAGATAGCTAGCAAAATTATCTGGCTAAAATTGCTAGTAGAGACTGATCCAAATAGCCAAAACACAATAGATGCTAGGGTCTCATCTGTTGATAGGTACTGGATTAGAGAAGTAAGGGAGTCAAAGAAAAATTTAATAGCTATACCAGCAAGGATCATGGTGCCTGTATTTACCTTATTTTTCTTACTTATTATATATACAAATAAAATAGCAATAAGGGCAAATCCTATTGCACCTAGGGGGATTAGGGCTAGGGATAGGCCAAGGCTTAAAAAAAGAGCGGCCCCAAAGCCTGCAGCAGAACAAACCCCTAGGGTAAAGGGAGAAGCTAGGGGGTTATCTAGGATAGTTTGCATGATAGCCCCACTTAGACCAAGGGCTAGGCCAACCACACCAGCTGTTAACATTTCAGGCATCCTTATTTTAAATAAAATAGTTTTTTGTAATTTCGTCAAAGTAGATAAATCACTTATCCTAAGCTCCCCCACCCCTATAAAAAGGTCAATTAGACCTAGGGCAAAAGTTAGAAGGATTAGTAGATATATCTTTTTTTTCTTACTCATATTTATAAAACCAAACTCCCTCATAATCTATTGGCATAAAGTTATCATAAAATTCTTTCATATCACTTTCAGGATCAAGATTAGAAAAAACATCCTTATAAAAGGCCTTGGCTAGGACCTCATAGGCATAAAAATCACTCATATCACGAACCAGGTTTTGACCTATAACATAGACATTTTTCTTTCTAATGGCAGATAAATCAGCCCAACCCTCTCTTTTTTTGTAGCTAGCGATTTTTTTATTGATATCAGATTTTTCTATATCAAAACCAATTTTTACAGAATTAGGTTTTTCCACCCACCTAGCTCCAGTTAAAACTATTATATCAGGGTCATTACTTAGCAAATATTCCTCTGCTATAGGGCTAGCTTCTTTTTCATCTAGGACATTACCAGCTAGATTATTAACCTTTAAGTCACTTAAAATCTTTCCCCACATAAAAGAATTTCCATAGCTATTACCATAGGCATCTTCACCATCATAGCCATGCTCTAAGTAAACTAGGGGAATGTCATCGACATTTTTGATCTTATCTCTAATATAGTCAATCTTTTGTTTATAAAAGCTATTTAGCTTATCTAAGTTTTTATCAAGTCCTGTTGCCTTGGCTATAATTTCTGTTGATTTTATATGATCATCTAAGTCCTGGCTATGGTAATTTATGTATATAATTGGAATATCTATCTTATCTTTGATAGAATCTAGCTGGGCCTTATATGATAGGGGTGCTATTATTGCATCACAATCAATTTTTAGGATTTTTTCTAGGGAAAAATCATTGTCACTAAAGTCACTAACTCTTTCTATTTTTTCTAGATCAGGTATTTTTTTAACTAGTCTTTCATATAGGTCATACCTATATTTTTCAAGTCCATCATCCATACCAGCTATTTTTTTGTAAAAATTATCATTATCAAGGTACATCATGCTCATAAAGGGACCACCTGAACCAGAACCTTGAATTAGGACTTTCTCTAGCGGCTTATCTAGGCTTATAGTATTTCCTGTAATATCAGTAATTTCAATTTTGTTTTCATTTTTTTGACTATTCTCATCCCTACTCCCACCCTGGCAGGAAGTGAGGATGAGAATTAGCATAAGTAGCAGGCTAATTCTCTTTTTCAAACTCTTCTCCATATATTTCATTCATTTTTTTATAGGCTAATTTTATTGGAATAGACTTTGCCTTGGCAAGTTTTAAAGCTGATTCATACTCAGGATAGCAGTAGCTTGTATCTTTATACTTTACTTTTTTATAAAGTAGGTTAATACCCTCATATAAAATACTTACCTTACTTCTATCAAGGATAGACCTTGTTATAGGGATCTTTCTAACTCCTATGGATGTTGTATTGGTAAATATAAGCTCTTCTACCAAATCCTCCTTATCAGTATCACAAATTACTGATAGTTTGTAGGCTGGACGATTTTTTTTCATATAGATAGGAGTATAGTAGACATCCCTAGAAACCTTTAAAAGCTCTTCCATTACGTAGCCTAAGATCTCAGCTGGGCAATCGTCTATATTTGTTTCAATAAGACTTAGGCTTTTTTTTTATCTAAGTCTATTTCCATGATCCTGAGGATATTGGTTGATTTAACAAAGTCCTTGTTACCAGCTCCTAGGCCTATTTTTTTAATAGAAAATCCTTGAGCTTTTTTATCATTATAAAAATATTTGACTATAGCAGCTCCTGTTGGAGTTATATGTTCGCTTTGTTCATCTATCATATTTAGTTTAATATTAGAGCCTTCAAGGATATTTGCTACTGCAGGAACTGGAATAGGCATAGGACCGTGGGCACAGTTTTGATAACCATAGCCCTCATATAGGTCTGAAAAATAGATATTTTCTACTCCTAGATCTTCTATGAGAATCGCTACACCAACTATATCTATAATGGAGTCTATAGCTCCAACTTCATGATAGTGAACATCATATTTATCTATACCATGGGCCTTGGCCTCTGCTAGGGCAATTTGCTCAAAAATTCCTAGGGAATCCTTTTTGACCCTATCACTTAGGTTAGAGGCGTTAATAATTTCTTCTATATCATGGAGGTTTCTGTGGGTATGATCACCATGATGGTGGTGGCCTTCGCCCTTACATTCGTGCTCATGGTCATGGTGATGGTGGTGGCCCTCGCCCTTACACCCACATTCGTGGTCATGGTGATGGTGGTGGTCATCGCCCTTACATCCACAATCATGGTCGTGGTCATGGTGATGGTCACCCTTACTTTCCAATAAAACATCAAAGTTATAGGCATCTATCCCATTTTTGCTAGTTCTTTCAAAAACAAGTTCATAGCCACCTATACCTAATGATTTTATTCCATCTACTAATTTTTCCTTACTAGCTCCTAGATCAAGTAGGGCTCCTATGGTCATATCCCCAGCTATACCTGAGTACATTTCAAAATATAAATCCATTTATTTCTCCTCAATTATTTTATTTATTTGGCAGGCATTATAAGCTGCCCCATAGCCATTGTCTATGTTTACTACACTTATACCCTCAGCGCATGTTGATAACATAGTTAATAGGGCAGAAATTCCATGAAAACTAGCTCCATAACCTATTGAAGTAGGAACAGCAATTATAGGCTTGTTTACTAAGCCTGCCATTACTGTTGCGAGAGCCCCCTCCATACCTGCTATGGCTATTATTACATTGGCCTTTTTTATTTCATCTATTTTAGATGTCAACCTATGAAGCCCACTAACGCCAACATCATAGTACCTACTTACATTTGCTCCAAAAAACTTTGCTGTTACATAGGCTTCTTGTGCAATGGCTAAGTCAGCTGTTCCACCCGTACAAATAGCTATATTTCCTATTAGGGGTTTTTTATTTTCTAAAACTTGGATTATCCTAGCTTCTTTATGGTAGATAGCCTCTGGTATACTCTCTTTAACTAGTTTAAATTGCTCTTTGCTAGCCCTGGTGCCTATAACAGGCTCACCTCTTTCATAAAAGGCCCTAAAAATCTCAACTAAGGCAAAGTCTTCTTTGCCATCACAAAAGATACTTTCAGCAAAGCCCCTCCTATCTTTTCTTTGAAAATCTAGTTTGGCTATGTCTATGTCCTTGTAGTTATAATCTTTTAGGTAAGATAAACCCGCTTGGATAGAGATTTTTCCAGATTTAATATTTTCTAAAAAGTCTTTATTGTTCATTGGCTAACCATGGATTTAGCTTGATTTTTTCTTCTTCGCTAACAACCTCATCCATAGATCCTGACCTATAGCCTTCTAGGTCTAGGTTGATATATTTAAAGCCAATTTCTTTTAATTTAGCTACTATATCTGCTGCGTTTTTAAAGATTATTTCAAAATCATCCTTATCTACTTCTATTCTTGTGTTATCTCCATAAACTCTGATCCTAACATTTTTAAGTCCAAAGGTTTTTAGATAATCCTCTCCCTCATTTATTAGGGCAAACATACTTGTATCAACTGGACTATTGTATGGAAATCTTGTTGCTAGACATGGGGCTGATGGTCTTTTAGCTACCTTTACTCCAAGTTCTTCTGCATATCTTCTAACCATGGCCTTGCTAAAACCAGCCTCTTTTAAAGGAGATCTTACTCCCTTATCCTTAAGGGCCATTACACCTGGTCTAAAGACCTTTTGATCATCTAGATTAGAACCATCTACTACATTGGCATATCCCAGTTCATCCTTTAATTTAAAGGCCTGATTAAATAAAAAGCTCTTGCAGTGGTAGCATCTATCTATGGTATTGTTTTTTATATATTCATTATCAAAAACATCTATATCAACTGCTTTTAGCCTTACATCCATTTCCTTAGCCAAATTTTGGGCATTTTCAAGATCACCTGATGGAGTTGTATTGGTATTGTAGGTTATAGCAACTATATCATCATGGTTTTTCCTATTCATGCTGGCAATTTTTAACACTAGGGTAGAATCAACTCCCCCAGAGAAGGCTAGTACGAATTTATCGTCTAATAGGTCATTTATTATCTCATTTAATCTTTCTTTTGCTTGGTCAAATCCTTGCATAATATATCCTTTCACATTAAAAAATGGCATAGAAAAACTATGCCTTCATGACTTCTTTTAAAAAATTAGTTTCTACTAATGGGACTAGCTTCATACTAGTATTTTTATGATATCATATTAAAAGAGTGTGGTCAATTCAATTATATGTTAAAATAAAGTAAGTGGAGGGTTTATGAAAATACTTATAATAGATGGCCAAGGTGGAGGCATCGGGGCAAGTTTGGTCAAAAAAATCAAACAAAAAGATGAAAATATAAAACTAATGGGTCTTGCAACAAATTATTTTGCTACAAAGGCTATGAAAAATGCAGGATGTGATATTATAGCTAGTGGAGAAAACGCCATAGTTGTAAATAGTAGGGATGCTGATATTATCCTAGGACCTATAGGAATTATCCTAGCAGATTCTTTATATGGAGAAATAACAGAAAAAATTTCTTCATCCATAGCTAGGTCACAGGCAAAAAAAATACTAATTCCAAACAATTCCTGTAGCACCTACATACCAAAAACTACTGATTCTAGTATAGGTGATCTAATAGATGAGGCAGTGGATATATTATTTGAAATTAGGCATAAGAATATGTAAATAGCCCCCTAGGGAGCTATACAAAACAATGTATCAAAGTGTTAACGATACTTGAAGTGCATTAATATTGTACTTAACTTATAAAAAAATCAAAATAAAAAGGAGCTATCATGAAAAATAACAAAAAGAAATTTATAGCAGTAGCAATAGCTATTTTAGTTTTTGCTATTAGCCTAATTGTTGGTGATAAGAAAAAAACAAGGGATGAAAAAAAAGAGGGTTATCTTAAGGATATGAATGTGTTTTCAACCTTGGATGAGTCCTATCTAACTCAAAAGAAAAAAATAAGGGGAGAAAATAGCACTCAAAAAATCCAAGTTGTAAATGTTGATGGACTTATAGCAAGTAACGAGGCAAATAAATTTGTGATAAAAGATTTAAAAAAAGCCCTAGAAGACCCAACAGTAGTTGGAGTAATCCTAAAGGTAAACTCTCCTGGTGGCTCAGTTTATATGAGTGAGAAAATTTCTAAACAAATAGATAAACTAAAAAAGGCCAACAAACCAGTCTATACAGTAATGGAAGAGCTAGCTGCAAGTGGTGGATATTACATAGCAGCAAGCACAGATAGAATCTATGCATCAAATGAAACCTTTACAGGTTCTATCGGGGTTATAATGAGTTCATATTCCCTAGAGGGCCTATTTAATAAATATGGGATAAAAGAGCAGAATATAACAAGTGGTAAAATGAAAGATGCTGGCTCAACAGGCAAGGATATGACAGATGAGCAAAAACAATATTTTCAAGCCTTGGTAGACTCAGCCTATACTAGGTTTGTAAAATTAGTTGCAGATGGTAGGAATATGAGTGAGGCTGATGTAAAAAAACTAGCTGATGGAAGAATATATGATGGATCCCAGGCTGTAGAAAATGGTCTAGTAGATAAAATTGGAGATTTGGATATGGCCATAGATGAAATGGCAAGCGAACATGATTTAAGTGATCCTTATGTATTTACAAACGAATCTAGCCTAAAATCATTTACCTCTATATTCTCTAAAGTAACTGAGCTAAAAAAAGAAGGATCAGACCTAGCCATCATAAAAGAGATGATGGATAAAAAAGTTAGTAAACCTATGTATTTATATGGAGTAAACAATGACTGATCAAGTAATAAAAAAATCAAAGCAAGGGGGGAAATACACCTTCGCCTATGCAGGGTTTTTCATTAGACTAGTAGCCTTTCTAATAGATATGCTAATAATTAGCTCTATAAATAAAATTCTAAATGGCCTATTATTTTCAAAAATTGATATTAAAATCCTAGGCTTTGACCTAGTAGATATTACATCTTTAATAATATGCCTTTCCTACTTTACTCTAATGACCTATTTTAATAGCGGCAAGACCTTGGGTAAGCAAATATGTGGTCTAAAAGTAGTATCAACTACAGAAGATAAGCTAACATTTTCACAAATTTTCATTAGAGAAGTATGTGGTAGATATGTGCAAAATAAATTTTACATTCTCTACCTACTAGTAGGAATCAATCCAGAAAAACTATCATTCGTTGATATGCTAGTAGATACAGCTGTAGTCAAAGAAGATATATACCATGCCTTATATGAAGGAGATTTTTAGCAATATTGGTAAATATAACTAAAATATTACACAAAAAACAGGGAAATTAGTCAAAAAGGCTTGTTTAACCTGTTTTTTTAAATTTTAAAAAATCACAATATATGGTATGATAATAAGCAGAAATTTCAAAAAACATACTATATGTAGTGTACCACCGAACAAGCCAAAAGGAGTAAAGATGCAAATAATAAAAAGAGACGGAAGCAAGGTAGCTTTTGAAAAAGAAAAGATCGAGAAGGCTATCGAAAAGGCCTTTGCCTCAGTTGATTCATCTATAAAAAAAGAAGACTTAAGAGAAATGTCAGGATCAATTGCAGATACTATAAAAGAAAAATATCCCAAGGACCATATAGCAAGTGTAGAAGAAATCCAAGACCTAGTTGAACTAACCCTAATAGATCGAAATTATTATAGAGAAGTAAAATCATTTATCCTTTATAGGGCCAAACACAACATGGATAGGAAGGTTATAAATGACTTTGCAGCTATAATAGAAGATAAAAAAGTCATTGACATAATAGGCTCTATCCAAGATGAATTTGACAATCAAAGATACCCAATAGACTCCCTGCTTTTTAAATTTGAATCCTTCCTAAAGGCAAACATGACAGAAAATGACCACCTAAAGGCCCTAACCAGGGCAGCTAGTGAATTAACTAGCAAGGAAGCTCCAGACTGGGAGATAATAGCTGCTAGGTTTTTGATGTATCAAATAAACCTAGAAATAGAAAAATCAGAAGAAAGATTTGAGTTATTTGATTTTTATTCAAAGATAAAATACCTAACCAACGAAGGACTCTACGGGGCCTATATCCTAGAAAATTATAGCAAAGAAGAAATAGATAGCCTAGAAGCCTACCTAGACTATAGTAGAGATGATATCTTTACCTACTCAGGACTTGACCTATTAAAGAAAAGATATCTAATCACCAACCACAAGGGTGAGCTAATAGAAAAAGTCCAACAAATGTTTATGGGTATAGCCATGCACCTAGCCATCCCAGAAAAAGACAAGGTTTCATTTGCTAAAAGATTATATGATATCTTATCAACTCTAAAGGCAACCATGGCAACTCCAACTATGACCAATGCAAGAAAGCCATTTAACCAACTATCATCATGCTTTATAGATACAGTACCTGATACCCTAAAGGGCATATATCGCTCTATAACAAACTTTGCTCAAGTAAGTAAACATGGGGGAGGAATGGGCCTATACTTTGGTAAGGTCCGTGCCAACGGGTCAGATATCAGAGGCTTTGAAGGAGTAGCTGGTGGAGTTATTCGCTGGATTAGGCTTGCCAATGATACGGCAGTAGCAGTAGACCAACTGGGAGTTAGACAGGGGGCAGTAGCCTGCTACCTAGATATATGGCATAAGGACATGCCAGAGTTTCTAGGCTTACGTACCAACAATGGAGATGACAGGATGAAAGCCCACGACATCTTCCCAGGAGTATGTGTACCAGACTTATTTTGGAAACTATCTAGGGATGATATAAACGCCTCCTGGCATATGTTTGACCCTCATGAAATAGTAAAAAAATATGGCAAGGCCCTAGAAGATACCTATGGAGATGAGTTTGAAGAGTTTTACTACAAGTTAGTAGAAGATAAAGAAATATCAAGAAGAATCATGAGTGTCAAAGACATGGTAAGACTTTTAATAAAGTCATGGACTGAGACAGGAACTCCTTTTATCTTTAATAGGGATGCTGTAAATAAGGCCAACCCAAACAAGCATAAGGGAATGATCTACTCATCAAACCTTTGTACAGAAATAGCCCAAAATATGAGCCCATCAGAGTCTATATCAACTGAGATAGTAGATGAAAATGGAGATACCATTATAGTAAATAAGACCAAGCCGGGAGACTTTGTAGAATGTAACCTAGCCAGTCTTACCCTAGGTAAACTAGATGTAAATAACAAAAAAGAGCTAGAAGAGACAGTATCTACCATAGTAAGGGCCCTAGATAACGTAGTTGACCTAAACTACTACCCAACTTCCTATGCCAAGGTAACCAACAAAAAATATAGGGCCATAGGACTTGGAACAAGTGGCTACCACCACATGCTAGTTAAAAATGGAATCAAATGGCAAGATGCCAAGGCCCACGGTGAATTCGTAGATAGGGTCTATGAGGATATAAACTACTATGCTATAAAAGAATCATTAAACATAGCCAAAGAAAAAGGATCCTACTCTTGCTTTGAGGGTAGTGAATGGGAAAATGGAAAATACTTTGAATATAGAAACTACACAACAGATAGATGGGAAAAACTAAAAGAAGAAGTAAGTAAAAATGGTCTTAGAAATGGCTATCTCATGGCTATAGCCCCAACAGGATCAACATCTATCATATCAGGAACATCAGCTGGGGTAGATCCTATAATGAGTAGGTACTTCCTAGAAGAGAAAAAGGGAGCCATAGTACCAAGGGTAGCTCCAGGCCTTACTACAAGGACCTTCTGGCTATATGAAAATGCCCATGACATAGACCAAAATATCTCCATGGAAATGGCAGGTATTAGGCAAAGACATATAGACCAAGCTCAATCAGTTAATATCTATATAACAACAGATATAACCATGAGACAGATATTAAACATATATATAAAAGCCTATGAGGCAGGGGTTAAGTCAATTTATTATGTAAGAGGAAAAAGTCAAGAAGTAGAAGAATGCGATTCATGCGCAAGTTAAAATAAGTAAATAAATTAAAAAGACTCTTATTGTGATAAAGTCAAAATCTATGATTAGAAAATGGCTTAACCCACAAATGACCTGAACCCGTAAACACGGAATAATTTAATAATATTTTAATCGGAATGTAATCTGTACATAACAGGAGACATTCCGTTTAATTTTCCTCAATGTTGTCATTAAGGGATAACTCAAATATACCTATATTTCTG